>JALULG010000148.1 GCA_027040785.1 bacterium | reverse complement strand
CAACTGGATGCATTGGATGTAAGCAGGAAATAGGATTTGAAGTAGATGATAATATATCTGAAAAAGAAATAGAAATCCAAGCTTTTGAAATCATGATGGAAACTTTAGTGGAATGGGAATGGCACATAAAAGATAATGAAAAGCAAAAGGATAAAGATGATTAAGACTATAAAAGGAAAAGACCATTTAGTTATTAAGAGAGATGGTGCTGAACAGAAGTATGACTCTTCTAAATTATATAATGCTATATTATGGTGTTCCGATAATAATGAAGCAATAGCCAAACAAGTATTGGATTCTTTGGATATTAAAATATATAACCGAATACCTATACAAAAGTTATGGGATACAGTTATTGATACCGCTGCTAACCTTACCTCGGCTATGTACCCATCATATGATGATGTAGCTAAGAGAGCATATTTATTAAAGATTTATAAGGAATCCTATAATGTAAAAGCTATATCTGATGGGGTATATCCCTCATATAAATCAATTATTAAAAAAGGAATTCAAGCAGGTATTTATAGAAAAGATATTCAACAACATTTATCAGAGGAAGAAATACATGAACTAGACCAAGCTATTCAAAAAGACAGAGACTTATCTTTTTCTTTTATAGGTTTAGTTACGATGATGGAGAAATATGCATTTAAAGCCAATCAATCAACCTATTTAGAGTTACCTCAGCATGTATATATGAGAGTTGCTATTGAACCGTTTCTATATGATAAAAGTCCGAACAGAATTTCTAAAATTATTACTAGGTATAATTATCTAAGTACGTTTATAATAACAGAAGCAACCCCAAAGATGTTGAATAGTTTAACAGATACTCCTCAGATGGCAAGTTGTGTTTTACAGACGGTTGGGGATTCTACTGAATCAATCAATAGTACAGATAATGCACTTGCTTTATTTTCTAAATATGGAGGCGGACTTGCTGTTGATATAAGTGCTATCAGATGTACAAAATCTCTTATTGGTAAACTTGGTGGTAGGTCAGACGGGGCAATACCATTTATACAGAAGTTTGAAGGTACTGTATCCGCATTTAATCAAAGAGGAAAAAGAAAAGGTTCATCAGTAATTACGTTTCCATTCTGGCATTATGATGTAGCTAGTTTAATAATGCTTAAAGATGCTGGAGGCAGTGAAGATAGTAGAGCTCGAAAGTTACAATATACAATAAAGTGGCATAAACTGTTTACCGAACGTATTATTGCCGATGAGTATATTACTTTATTTGACCCTAAAGAAACCCCTTTATTGCTAACTACATGGGGAGAGGAGTTTAAAAAAGCATATCTTGCTTACGAAAATAAAAGCGGAATAAGAAAACAACGTATCAAAGCAAAAGATTTGGCTTTCTTAATTGCAAAAGTAAGAAGTGAAACTGGTAATTTATATGTTGCTTTTATAGATAATATTAATGGTCAACGATTAGGGGAGAAAGCAGTATTTTCTTCAAACTTATGTACAGAGATAACTATACCATCTGAAGCTGATAAAATTATAGATAATGATATAGTGGTTGATTATAAAACTAATGAAACTTATAAAGTAACAAAATCTAAAATAGGTGAGATAGGGCTTTGTAATTTATCTTCTGTTAATACTGTTAAATGGTCTGAATTATCCGATGAAGAAAAAGCAGAAGTTATAAGTAATCTATTAGAAGCTTCTGATAATATGATAGATACCCAATTTTATCCGGTTAGTGATGGAGAATATGCAAATAAAGAACGAAGAGCTATTGCTATAGGTATGTCAAATCAAGCTTATTATTTTGCAAAGCATAAAGTATTATGGACCGACGAAAAAGCAGAGGAATTACAGCAGCAAATATCTGAGGATATATCTTATTTCATATTGAAACATAGTAGTCTACTCGCTAAAGAAAGAGGTACATATAATACATTTAAAGGGTCAAAATGGGAACAGGGTTATGTTCCATTTGAAGTAAGCTCTCGACCATTAAAATATCCATTAAAGAGAGATTGGAATATTATAAAACAGAATATTTTAAAGTATGGTGTAAGATTTAGTTATCACATGGCAATAGCGCCGACGGCGACCAGCGGACAGGTAATACAAGCAACTGAAGGGGCAGAACCTGTTAAAAACCTATTTGAAATGAAAGAAGGTACATATACATTACCTGTAATTGTTCCTGAATTGTTAAAATATAGAAGTTTTTATCATCTTTAAGAGATGAGAAAAAAGGTGTTGTAATTTTGTCATAACCAAATATTGTCATATGATGTTTATTGACAGATTCTCCTTGAATGACCACTATAGAGTCATAGATCGTTTTTTTATGTTTATCAACTGGAATTCCCCTACCATTG
>JALULG010000147.1 GCA_027040785.1 bacterium | reverse complement strand
TAATTATCCAATCCCGCAATCAAAGAAAGCCATAATAAAATATAAAAATATATTGAACCGAAAATATAAAAAATAGCAGACAATCTGTTTTTGTTTTCACCATTTTCGTCATCTTCGTATTTTTGAGACTTAACAAGCAAACCTAACAAAAATAGAACAATACCAAATATTAAAAGAACGAAAAAATCTTTATTAAAAACATTATTCCCCCAAGAATAAAAATCCATATGTTTCAAAGACAAAAAAATCGGTAAAATCAAAACAGAAGACACTTTTTGAGTTAAATCAATTTTTCCAAACAAATAAGAAATTAAAGATATCCAAGAAGCAGTTTCAATAATAAAAGCAATTGTTAAATTGGCTCCATGTAATTCAATTGAAGTGACTTGAAACAACATTAAAACACCTAAAGCAAAATAAATAAAAAACGCTTTTATTTGTTTAGAATTACTAAAACTCAAATAAGCCCCGAACAAAAAAATTATCATCCAAGCGGAAATAATCAAGCTTTGCCACTCTAATGGAGCCAATTCCCTAATCCAAAATAAAAGAAAAAGTCCGTTAGCACCTACGGTAATTAAATCATAAATACTTTCTTTTTTTGATTTCAAAATTCCTAAAATATTAACCACGAAAAAAATAGAAACGAAAAGATAAATAAAATTTAAGAAAATCCCTTTATTAATTAAATAAGGATTAGAAAAACAGTACCCAAAATCATTTAAGAAAGAAGCGGTATACAAAAAAACAATTACAAAAGCTCCCAAAATCAACTCTCTTCTACCGTTCACGGCAACCACCCATAAGGTACCCAAAACCAATACCAAAAGATAAGAAAGTATGGAAACATAATCATTTATCTCAAAACGGGTTAACAAGGGAGCGATACCGGCTAAAATTAAACCGGCAAAGGACAAAAGCCAATCATTATATTTTAGACTGGCCAAAGCTACAAAGAATACACTTAAAAACATTATTGCCAACGCCGAACTTGGGGTAAAAAATTGATAAACAACCCTGGCCGCCCAAATAGTGGTTAAAATTATTGTTGAACCAAGCAATAAAAACACTTCCCCTTGATGGGCATATTTCTGAATTCTTATTTGACCAAAAATTAATATTAATGTTCCGACTATTATCCCAAAAGCAACTCTCCCCATCGGACCGATCCAATTATGCAAAAAAGCATAAGTTGTCAGCCATCCAAAAGCAAAAACAATTAAAATAGAACCCACTTTCAAAAGCCAGTCTTCTTTTATCCATTTTATAAAAACATCCAAAAAATCAGTTTTTTCCTCGACCTGTTTTTTAGTGGATTCTGAAAAATTAAATTCTCTCTTTTTAATCTTATCACTTTCTTCGTTAAACAAGGCCTCTTTTAGATTAATTTCTTTTTCTTTTTTAGCGGGTTTAAGTTCGTTCTTTAAAATGCTAACATTTATTCTATCCACTTTTTCTTTTAAATCACCAACTTCTCTTTTTAATCCAATAACCATCACTATTAAAAAAACTAAAACCAAATAAATTAAAAACATAAAAAATATTTTAAAATATTAATTTTTATTACCAGAAACGCATTTACCCTCAAGACATTTTGCCTTTGGTTTTGGTTTACATTTGTTTATCATTTTAAAACATTGCTTATTATATTTTTTCATTTTCTCGTAAAACTCATTCTTGTTTTCATTTTTATTAATAAAATGATAACAACCGAACCTAATATATTCTCCTCCCAACATTATAACATCACAATCATTATCTTTTTGACAATAATTCGCTTTTTCTAAATCATTTTCTATCTCATCATACATTTTCTCGCAAAACCCCTCTTTAATATCGCCTTTTTTAAATTCAAATTTAACACCGGGATAAATTTTATTTTTTTGACAAAAACCGGCATTTACCTCCAAAACCCGGTTGGCTTTTTTACTCGGAGTATAACTTGGTATTTGACTTTCTTTTGCTTTTTTAGACGGAATTTGAGCGTTTTCCACAACTTCAACCACTGAGTCATCTTTTATCCAAATTATATCTATTGGGAAATTCATACCTTTCATCCAAAAAGGATAAATATCATAATTATCAAAAGTAAAAAGCATTCCGCAATTATCACACAAGCTCTTTCTTCCCGAAAGACCTTTCTTTTGGATCTCTGATGTATCAGCCACTTCCGCTTTAATTTTTACATTGTTAATTTTTAAATCAATTTTTCTTAAAACTGTTTCGTTTTGATTTCTTGAAATATTTTCAGAATTCTTTTTGGCGCAACCGGAAAACAAAAAAACAAACAAAATCAATAAAAGAATTTTTTTCATAATTTATTTTTTTTCTTATAATAAATATTATACAATAT
>JALULG010000146.1 GCA_027040785.1 bacterium | reverse complement strand
TTTAAAAAATTATGTTTATTTTTTAGGATCAATCCCCAATAAAAATATTCCAAAAAAATTAAAAACAGCCGATTTATTAATCAATTTAAGTCATACCGGCAGTTTGGATAAAGTTGTTTTGGAAGCCATGTCTTGCGAACTTATTCCGATTACCGCTAACGAAGCTTTTGAAAATTTATTGGAAGAAAAACTTTTAACCAAACAAAATGATTATCATTTGTTAGCTGAAAAAATATTAGGTATTAAAAAATTAGATAAAACAGAAAAAAAAGAAATTGGTAAAAAATTACGTAAAATAATCATTGAAAAACATAATCTTGACAATTTGGTTGATAAAATTATCAATAGCTTTAAATAAGTCTTGCCAATCGTTTTATTTTAGTATTTAATGAATATAACCAATAATAAATTGGTTTTTATTATTTTTTAGTAATAGTATTTTATGAAAAAAACAATTCTTTTAGTTGAAGATAATCAAATGCTTTTAGATATGTATACTTTAAAATTTTCTGAAAGCGGTTACACTGTTTTACAAGCAAACAATGGAAAAGACGGTTACGAAATTGCCAAAGAAAAAAAACCGGATGTTATTTTGTTGGATATAATCCTCCCTCAAATGGACGGTTTTACAGTTAAAGAAAATTTAAACAAATCTCCGGAAACAAAAAAAATTCCCGTCTTCTTTTTAACAAATTTAAAACAAGATGAAGACGTAAAAAGAGGCAAAGAATTGGGGGTGGTTGATTATCTGGTAAAAGCGGAACTGGTCCCCAGCCAAGTTTTGGAAAAAGTGGAAAATTTTTTAAAAAATAATAAATAAGCGAAATATTTAATAATATTTTATATTATTAAATATATGCAAGAAAAAATTATGCATCCTAAAAAAGAACGATCACTGGTTATCATTAAACCGGACGGAATTCAAAGATCTTTAATCGGCGAAATTATCAAAAGATACGAACAGGCGGGTTTTAAAATGGTGGGCTTAAAAATGGTAATGCCTACCGAAGAATTAACCGAAAAACATTATACTATTGATCCTGATTGGGTTAGAAAAGCCGGAGAAAAATCCATTGCTTCTTATGACAAAAAAGGCGTTGAACCGCCTTCTCGCGATCCTTTGGAAATTGGTAATATTGTTTTAAATAATTTAAAAAAATATTTAACTTCCGGGCCGGTTATCGCAATGATTTGGGAAGGAAATAAAGCGGTTGGTATCATCAGAAAAATTACCGGTGGAACCGAACCGTTATCATCAGATGTTGGAACAATCAGAGGTGATTATACAATTGATTCTTATGACATTGCCGATACCGATAATCGTCCTATCAGAAATTTAATTCATGCTTCCGGAACGGTTGAAGAAGCGGAAGCGGAAATTAAATTATGGTTCAAAGAAGAAGAAATTTTTGAATATCGCTTGGTTCAAGAAGCAATCTTATATGACGTGAACTTGGATGGAATAATGGAAAAGTCTTGACAAAAAATTTATTTCAGGTATATTTAATTACGGATAAGGATTTTTCGGTAATCCTGAAAAATCCTTTAGACACCTTGGCAAAACCAAGTGTCGGACGAGGGATAAAATAAAACTTATCCCTCTTTTTTTGTTTTCAAAAATTTGTATGCCCTCCTGAATTCTGTGCCAAACATTTCGGTATTGTTTCAGAATCTCAAGTTTTTTGATTTTTACTCTTTCCCATGAGATGCTGAAATGAATTCAGCATGACATGGGAAAAATGAGATGCTGAAATAAATTCAGCATGACATAAAAAAACTAATGTCATTCTGAACTTGGTTCAGAATCTCGGGAGAAATAAGATAAATACTTAAAACCACAAAATCCTGAAATGTTCAAGGTAACAGTGTTTTCTCCATGTCATACTGAATCCTGTGCTAAATTTATTTCAATATTATTTCAGCATCCCAAAGAAAAGAATAAAACCCAAAACCATTTACCCTGATTTTAATTGACATTTTTTTAAAAAAATGTATAATAAAATATTTTGTTGGGATTGGCCCGACAAGATGAATGAACTTTTTAATTTTATTTTTTTATTTTTTTAAGGAGGTAGTAATGAAAAAAAGTACAAGCCCAATTAACCTGTTTATGGACGGAGAGGTAATTTTGAACGGAGAGAATATGAACGGAAAATACCTCTCCAACGAGGGGCAAACTTTTTTGGTTGTTGATTTGCCAAAAAATTCGGAAAACGAGATCTTTTTCCCATTCACTTCAGATAATGAAAAAAATGTTTTTCCAATATCGGTCAAAAAAAACGCTGAGCGCCTGGAACTTGCCGGACTTGCCGGTGCTAAAAACGTTGTTTGCAAAAAAATAATGCTCCGGGACAATGGCTACTGCCTGGTTCCGGACAAGCATCCGGCCAATATGATCCGGGTAGCCCACCTCCATAATGGAGGGCGTTGCGAGATCTGGGATTTCTTTGTTGTTTCTCAGAGAGGGAAATTTTTCCTCCGGAGACAAAAAAAATATGGATTTTTCGTTTACACGGAAGGGAGCGGAATCAGAATTCTAGACCTGGACTGGCCGTCTCTTGAAGAAAAACTGAAAAAAATTATCTCATCCGAATGGGAGCTTCCCCTAATAGGGGATTACTACGAAAAAGAATCAGAGATTGACCATTACCCCTCCTTTCCTAAAGGAGTTGTTGTTTGGTACGACCAGGCCAAAGGGCTTGGGAAGATCAAAACCTCCGTAAAAAATAAAAGAGGGGGAATCAGCGACATAGTCGCCAGGGTACACTGGAGCTCAATTATCACCGATGCTCCCTTCGCCTTTTTAGAGGCGGGTGATAATATTAATATTCAAAAAATAGTCCCAACGGACCCGACAAGGGGTAATTTCCGTTGGGAAGTTAAAGGTGTTCGGGTGGAATAGCCCGAATACATATGCCGTAAACGCAGAGGCGGATTTTTACAACCGCCTCTTTTTTTTGGAAATTATTTTTTCAATCTCTCTACCAACATTTTTAGTAAAGTTTTCTTTGGAAAATTTTTTCGCTTGTTGTTCGCAATCAAAACGCATTTTTTGAGCTTTTTTCAAATCTAAATCCTGAACCGCTTTCACAATATCATCAATCGTAAAATCCGGTTTTAACAAAATACCGGTTTTTTGATCAATAATCGTTTCCCTTAATCCCCCCTCGTTAACTCCGATAACCGGTTTGCCGGCCATCATTGACTCCACCGGACTCATTCCAAAATCTTCATTAAGAGGAATATAAATAGTGGCAATACAAGACCCCAACAATTCCAACAATTTTTCATCGTTTATCCAATTTAAAATTTTAATATTTGGAGAATTTTTGGCAATTTCTTTTATTTTTTCCAATTCCGGCCCGCCGGAAGCAACAACTAATTTCTTATCGGGCATTTTCACAAAGGCCTCCACTATTTTATCAACTCGCTTAACATCGTAAAGTCTGGCATAAGAAAAATAATAATCACCATCTTTAATCCACTTAAATTTTAAAGCATCACCCGGCGGATAAACCACTGTTGAATTTAAACCCAAATATTTTTTAATTCTTTCTTGAACCGTTTTTGAATTGGCTATCAATAAATCCATTTTGGGAATCGCCCGTTTATAACGCCAACGACTTACCCAAACATAAGGACTAAAAATCAGTTTTTTCAATCCTTTGTATTCATTTAATCTAATTTGATAATTATCAAAAAGATGTCTGGGTGGAGTATGCACATAAGCGATATTGATTTTTTCTTTGGCTCGGTGCACCGCGCTGATACAATCACCGCTATAAATTACAATATCATATTTTTTCAAAAAACCGGTTTTAAACAAAAAAGCAAATTGCACTTTTAAAAAACGCCAGCCCGGAATATGAGGCCATTTTCCTTCGGTGATCAATTCAATGGTTTTAATTCCATAATCACGAGGGTTAAAAGCTTCTTTGGCAATAAAAGAAGCGGCAATATCAGCACCCAAAGCTTTGGCCAGAATAATCATTGATCTTTCTCCGCCACCTTTATACAAAAAATAATCTTGTAAAATAATAATTTTTTTATCTTTTAATTTGTTCATAATGCTAACTTTTTCATTTCTCCCCAATTATCTCCGAACTCGCTATCAACAATAATTGGCACTTTTAATTGTACAATATTTTCCATTATATCTTTAATTTCTTTGTTAACTTTTTTTAATAAATTTTCTTCAATTTCAAAAATCAATTCATCATGAACCTGTAAAATCATTTTCACTTCTCCTTTTTTAAAATTATCATTTAAAAAATTATGAATTTTAATCATAGCGATTTTAATCATATCAGCCGCTGTTCCTTGCAAAGGAGCGTTAATAGCCATTCTTTCGGCTGATTTTCTAATCATTGGGGTATTGGAGTTTATTTCCGGCAAATATCTTCGCCTGCCAAACATAGTTTCCACATATCCCTTTTCTTTTGCCGATTGAATCGTGTTGTCCAAATATTTTTTTACGCCTGAAAAAATACTAAAATAAATTTCAATAAATTCTTGAGCGCGCGCATAAGGAATATCAGCCGTTTGCGCCAAGCCGTGCGGTCCTTGCCCGTAAAGAATACCAAAATTTATGGCCTTGGCTTGTCGTCTTAATTCCTTAGTCACTTTATCTTCGCTAATCTCATGAATTTCCGCTGCTGTTTTTCTGTGAATATCAGCGCCTTCTTTAAATGCTTTAATCATTTTTTCATCTCCTGACATATGAGCCACTAATCTTAATTCAATTTGCGAATAATCCAAAGATAAAAGTTTAAAATTTTTTTCCGCAATAAAAGCTCTTCTGATTTCTTTCCCTTCTTTGGTTCTTACCGGAATATTTTGTAAATTTGGATTTTGAGAAGAAAGCCTGCCTGTGGCGGTAGCGGTTTGGTTAAAGCTGGTATGCAATCTTTTCGTATAAGGATTTACCAATTTCGGCAAAGTATCTATATAAGTATTTTTTAATTTTTCCAATTCCCTGTTTTCTTGAATCAATCCGATAATCTCGTGCTCATCTTTTAATTTTTCCAATTCTTGCGCCGAAGTGGAGTAACCGGTTTTCCCTTTCTTAATTCCATTGGTGGGCAAATTTAATTTTTCAAACAAAACTTCTCTTAATTGTTTGGTGGAATTTAAATTAAATTCCATTCCCGCCAAGGCAAACGCTTTTTTGTTTATTTCTTCAATTCTTTTGGTAAAATCTTTTGATTTTTTATTTAAAAACAAGGTATCTATCTTAACACCGTTTCTTTCCATTTTGGCTAAAACGGAAACCAAAGGCATTTCTATTTCAAAAAATAATTTTTCCAATTTTTGTTTTTTCAAATCACTTAATAATTTTTCTTGAAGACGAAAAGTAAAATCCGCATCTTCGCAAGAATAAATAAAAATTTTTTCCAAAGGAATATTCGCAAATTCTATCTTATCTTTTTTGTTCGGAAATAAATCCTTTTTATTTATTTTTTGATGATTAAAATAAGCAAAAGTAATGACATCTAAATTATGCGCTCTGGATCCCGGATTTAAAAGATAAGAAGCCACTCGGGTATCAAAATAAACTCCTTTAACTTTAATATCATAATTGGCCATTACCTGAATATCATATTTAATATTATGGCCGATTTTTTTAATATCTTTATTTTCTAATACTTGTTTTACTCCCTTTAAAACAATATTTAAATCAATTCCTTTTTCTTCTTTTTTCTTATTATCAAACAAAGTGCTTGATTTTTCTTTTTGCTTTTTAACCGCCACATAGTAACTTTCTTTTTCTTTCCAGCTAAAACTAATCCCCAATAGTTCCGCCTTAATGGGATCAAAATGAGTTGTTTCAGTGTCAAAAGCCAATATTTTTTCTTTGTTTAGTTTTTTTAAAAAAGAAATAAATTTTTTCTCATCATCAACCAAAATATAACTAAAATCTTTTTCATTTCTTTCAAATTTGTTTTCTACCTCGCCCTTAAATTTTTCATTATTTTTGGTAATTTCATATAAACGAGATAACAAAGATTCGAATTCCAATTTTGAAAAAATTTGACTTACTTTTTCAATATCCACTCCTTTAAAAAAACTTTTACTTAAATCAAAATCAATTTTATTATCCCTGATAATCGTAGCCAATTCCTTACTTAAAAAAGCATTGTCTTTGTTTTTAAGTAATAATTTTCTGGTTCGCTCTTTAATTTTAGGAGAGTTTATGTTTTGATAAATATTTTCCAAAGTTTGAAAATTTTGTAATAAAGAAATAGCTGTTTTTTCCCCAATTCCTTTCACTCCCGGAATATTATCGCTCGGATCGCCTCGCAAAGCTTTATAATCAACAATTTGTCTGGGGCTTAAAGCAAAACGTTCTTTTACTTTTTCTTCATCATAAAGAACACTATCTGTCACACCGCGACTCATTGTATAAACTTTGGTATTTTTATTAACCAGTTGTAAAGTGTCCAAATCTCCCGTCACGATTATTTTTTCCAAATTACCATTTATTTTCTCGCTAATCATCCCAATTAAATCATCGGCCTCAAAACCGGCTTTTTCGTAAATCGGGATATCAAAAGCTTTAACGATTTCTTTAATTAAAGGAATTTGCTCATAAAGTTCATCCGGCGCTTTTTCTCTTTGCGCTTTATATTCTTTATATTTTTTATGACGAAAAGTCGGTTCTTTTCTGTCCAATGTCAAAACAATATATTGAGGTTTAAACTCTTTAATCGCTTTAATCAAGACACCGGCAAAACCGTAAACAGCGTTAACGATTTGCCCATCTTTAGTTCTTAAAGTTTTTGGCAAAGCATGAAAGCTCCTGTGAATCAAAGCATTCCCGTCTATTATTAAAATTTTCCTTTTCTTTTTCATATAAATAATTACACCATAAGTCCGAATTAAAAGCAAGAACCGCTTTTGACAAAAAAAGAAAAAAATAGTATATTGATTACACTAAAAATATTTTATGTTTTCCAAATTAAAACTGCCATTAAAAGAAATCCCTCCCGAAGATGCTATGGAAATTGTCCATAAAGCTACCGGAAAAACACCTCATGAAATAAAAAAATTTTATAAAACATTAAATACCAAAGAAGCGCAAAGAGTTATAAACAATAAATTTAAACTTAATCAAAATCAATTCCGCAAACTGCTTTCCGATACTCACAAAAACGGTTTTTTTGTTGATAGCAAAAAATTAAAAAAAAAGCTAAAAGAAATTCAAAAAGCGGAAAGCCAAAGAAAAATTCAATACAGCAAAGGACGCAATAAACTGGCTCAAAGACTGGAAAGGTTAAAAATGGATGGAGAAGCTTCTTTTTTAGTTAGAGAAATTGAAAAGAAAATGCAAAGAGAAAATTTGGGAGCCATAGACCGAAGGAGAGTAAAGGCTGAAAAAGTTCATGAAACCATTTTGGAAATTCAAAGACAACATACAAACAATAAAAAACAAAAAAATATTCCAAAAAAAGAAAATTTTAATGATGCTTGGCGAGGCATTAAAAAAGATGAGCCAAGCGATTTAATGATAGATTAATTTAAAAATAAAAATATGCAAATAACTTGGCACGGATTAAGTTGTTTTAGTATTAAAAGCAAATCCAAATTTAAAGACAAAGAAATAACAATATTAATCAATCCTTTTGACCCCAAAAAAAACAATTTAAAATTACCGGTAAACAAAGCGGATATTGTTCTTTTAGGAGTTGATGATGCCGATACTAAAAATATTAAAAATAAAGATTTTTTTCTGATTGATAAACCGGGAGAATTTGAAATCAAAAAACATTTTATTACCGGAATTAATAACGGAAATAAAGAAAAGCAAAATATTATTTTTAATATTGAAGCGGAAGGAATAAATATGCTTTATTT
>JALULG010000145.1 GCA_027040785.1 bacterium | reverse complement strand
ACAAATTTAATTGCTTATCATCTCTTAGTTATAGTTAATTTAAACTTTATCCTGTGTGTCAAGTGCGAGCGTAAGCGAGTCCGAAGGATTCATTTTGCGATCTTTCATAACTTAATATTTCTTACTTAACATTTCTTTACTTTCTCTCATTAATATTTCTTTTCTTTTATTGAGTAGCAAAATGAACACTTGACACATAAAGGATAAAGTTTTGTATGATTATTATCTATTAGATGATGTAATATTTCATAATATTTCGTAATTTTTCATAATGTTTTGTAATATTCTTTTTTTTATTTTTCTGGAGAGCGTTAGCTCTCCAGAAAAGCGAGCGATAGCGAGTGAATCATTTCTTTTTTGCTTGCTTCTATGTATATGAGCAAGCAAAAAAGAAAAAAGGTGTGTGTGATGTATAGTAACACCGCACCAAAGTCTTATTTTTGAGACTTTTTTTATAACTTATTGATATTATTAAAAGATATAAGGTCATAAAAATATTAACAAATTTAATAAACAGGACTAAAAAAATTACTAATTGCCGGGGTGTCCTTTGTTTCACCGGCAATTAGTGCCAATTTGGCACTCAAAATTGTAATTACTTGACAATATTAAAATTTTTAAAGGTAAATCAATTTGACATTTAAAGTAAATATTATTATAATTACATGTAAATATAACATAAGGAGATTAAAAATGTCAGAAAATCCTAACAAAGCAACATTGATGATTAAAGTAGATGCAAATTTAAAAAATGAGATGAGAGAAATACAAAAGGTGTTAAATAGGGTGGGATATAAGTTGACATTTTCTGATTTAATGAATGAGACATTAAGAAAGACAGTTGAAATATATAGGCCATTAATTAAGAAGATAAAAGAAAATAAAGAAATAACGAAAGCTGAGATATTTGAAATAATGTCAAAATATTTTTTAGTAATATCAGAGGAATTAAAATACTTATCAGAGGTTAAAAATGATAGATACAATAAGATTTAAAATACCATTAAATCCTGTAAGGTCTGAATTTTTTAAACTTATCTCAACAAAAGTTCAACATATATCTCCTGCAGGTACTGTTATTCTTGAATATATGAGATTTAAACCTATTCCAGATGATAAGTTAACAACACAATTTAGACATATTTATATAAAGAAGACATCTTTATATTTGATATTTGAATTTAGTATAAATAAGATGATTGAAACGAGAAAATCAGGGATTAGATTAAATCATCATAATTATCCATTATTGCTTGATATAGCATATTTAAAGGCTTTTATAAATGATTTAAATAAAATAAAAATACCAATAATAAATGAAGATACTGGAGAAGTAATATATAAAAAGATGGATATAAAGTTAAATGAGATTGAATTAATGAAAATAGACTTAGGATTTAATTATAAGGTAAAAACAAATATAACATTAACAACGCATTTATTTGAGATATTACATATACATTTAGGGAGATTTTCAAGTTTAACAACAGAAAAGTTTAGAGGTGGATTATTTCATAAATCAAATTATAAGACAATAAAATTTTATTCAAAATATGAAGATTTAAAAGAGCAGTTAAGAAAGTTTAATACATTAACCAATGAAGATATCAAGGAAAAAGAGTTATTGAGAAGCGTTTTAGATAGTGTAAGGGATATAGTAAGGTTTGAAATATCATATAAAAATAAATACTTGAAAAATAAAGGAATAACGTTTATAAATATAAATAAGCTATATAAATTAGTAAAGGAATTTAAAGAGGAGATGGAAAAGATAATTAACTTAATGCAGTATAAAAAAGATAAGAAAAGACGACAATTAACAATATACGAAAAGTATTTAATATTTTTATGTAATAAACATGGTTACGCTAATGCAAAAGAAATATTTATAAAAGAAAAGTCAAAAAGAACATTTTACAGAGTCCAAAAATCTTTATTAAATAAAGGAATAAATGTAAAGTCTTTATCACCTGAAATATGTAATAAATTAGATTTAAATTTCTTTGAAGAAGATTTACCTTTTTATATTGAGTTAGTTCCAGTATAGTTGATTTTATCATTATTTAATAACAGAATTTGTATTATTTTTTTTCTTTATTATTAATTGTTTCTTTTAAACTTTCTTTAAATTCTCTTATTTTTATTTTATTTTCCTTTCTTACATTTTTAACATAAAAAACAAATTTAATTGCTTATCATCTCTTAGTTATAGTTAATTTAAACTTTATCCTGTGTGTCAAGTGTGAGCGTAAGCGAGTCCGAAGGATTCATTTTGCGATCTTTCATAACTTAATATTTCTTACTTAACATTTCTTTACTTTCTCTCATTAATATTTCTTTTCTTTTATTGAGTAGCAAAATGAACACTTGA
>JALULG010000144.1 GCA_027040785.1 bacterium | reverse complement strand
ATTAACCATTAACCAATAATATGCCAAGAGTAAAAAGAGGAACAATTCATATTAAAAAAAGAAGAAAACTTTTAAGTAAAGTTAAAGGTTTTAAATGGGGACGCAAAAATTTAATCAGATTGGCTAAAACAGCGGCCACCAAAGCCGGGGCGCGATCATTTTTTGACAGAAAAAAGAAAAAAGGTAATTTCAGACGTCTTTGGCAAGTAAAAATCAATGCCGGAGTAAGAGAATTGGGAATATCTTATTCTGTTTTTATAAACAAACTTAAAAAAGAAAAAATTGAACTGGACAGAAAAATTTTAGCTGATTTGGCCAACAACGAACCAAAAACCTTTAAAAAAATTGTTGAAAGTGTAAAATAAACAATTTCAAATACTCAAAAAAACCGCTTTTAGCGGTTTTTTTGAATGAGTTATTTTTGTTATTTACCTCCTATTAAATCTTGGTCAATCAAATGAGTTTTAGCAACATCCAAAGATATAGAACCGTCTTTATATAATCTCAACAAATCCTGATCCATTGTAAACATTCCCAATTGAGCGTTTGTTTGAATAACGGTTCTTACTTGGGCAATTTTATTCTCTCTGATTAAATTGCTAACAGCCGGAATATTTAACAATACCTCACGAACCGCCACCCTGCCTTTTCTGATGGACGGAATTAACTGTTGAGACATAATACCGATTAAACTCATTGACAGTTGCAATCTTATTTGATTTTGTTGATGAGCCGGAAAAATATCAATAATCCTATCAATCGTTTGATGAGCGCTATGAGTGTGTAAAGTTGCTAAAACCAAATGTCCGGTTTCAGCCAAAGTAATGGCGGCCGCAATCGTTTCCAAATTTCTCATTTCCCCAACCACAATTACATTGGGATCTTGACGCAAAACATGAGTTAAAGCGCTTTCAAAAGAAAGCATGTCCGTATTTAATTGACGTTGAATTATTAAACTTTTTTTGGAAAGAAAAATAAATTCAATCGGGTCTTCTAAAGTAACAATATGTAAAGCCCTTTCGTTATTAATAAATTCAATCATTGCCGCCAAAGAAGTTGATTTACCAGAACCGGTCGGTCCGGTTATCAATATCAAACCGCTGTTTTTCCTGATCAAATCGTACATTACATCCGGAATATCCAAATCCTTCATCGTTGGAATCTCACTTGGAATAATTCTGGCGACCATTCCAACGGTTCCTCTTTGATAATGCAGATTAACCCTAAAACGTGATAAATTGTTTATTTCATAAGAGACATCCAGCTCTCTTCTTTCCGCAAAAATTTTTCTCTGTTTTTCAGTAATAATATCAAAAACCAACCCCTCAATCGCGTTGGCGCTTAAAATTTTCGCAGAATCCATCGGGCGCAAAACCCCGTTAATTCTTAAAATCGGGGGTCTGCCGGCGACCAAATGAATATCTGATGCCTTTTTTTTAACAGCAGTCCGCAATAAATCATCAATATGCATAAAAATTTGTTTTAATTATTTTTTCCATTTTTTCTTTTTTAATCCTTTTTTTGCCGCTTCCACCTGAGCAACTTGTTTGCTGTTTCCTTCTCCAATGGAAATTAACTCATTACTGATAAAAACACCGACTGTAAAAATTTTATCATGATCCGGTCCTTCTTCTTTTAAAACCTCATAATGAGGTGTGATACCGTATTTTTCTTGGGACATTTCTTGAAAAAGACTTTTTGGGTCCTTATATAATTCTTTTTTTAAGATATAAGGGATTTTTTTATCAAAAATTTCCACTAAAAATTTTTCCACCACTTCAAAACCCTGATCCAAATAAACAGCTCCAACTACAGCCTCAAATGTATTTGCCAAAATACTTTCTCTGGCTTTCTTATTCTTGTCTTTGGCTTCTCCTTTGCTTAACAACAAAAATTCGCCTAAATTTAATTCTTCTGATAATTCAGACAACATTTTGGTGTTAACCATACTCGCTCTTAAATTTGTCAATTTTCCTTCCGGATATTCCGGATATTTTTTATACAAATATTTTGTAATCGCCAATTCTAAAACAGCATCTCCCAAAAACTCCAATCGTTCGTTATGCCCAACTTCAAAATTGGGATGTTCGTTTAAATAAGACCTATGTGTAAAAGCCTGGATAAATAAATTTTTATCTTTAAAACGAGTTTTGAAAATTTTTTCCAACCTTGAAAAATCTATAGACATAATATTATTTTTTTAAAAGTTGTTTATATTTTAAAATATTTTTATTTTGAGGATTTATTTCCTTTAATTTTTTTAAGGATTCTTTTGCTAAGGTTTTGTCATTAACCAAAATACTTAATTCAATCAATTTGTCCAAATATTTTGGATTATTGGACTCTAAATTAACCGCTTGTTTAGCATAAGACAAGGCCTCATCATTATAATCCAAAGATTGACAAACCTCTGCCAAAGACAGTAAATAAGGCGCATAATGATCTTTTAATTTTATTGCCTTTAAAAAATATTTCCTGGCAATATCTTTATCTCCTTTTTCCAAACTTATCTCGCCCAATCTAAAAAAAGCGTTCTCGTTTTTTTTGTCTATTTTTATTAAATGTTTTAAAACTTCTTCGGCTTGAAAAAATTGTCTTAGTCTAAAATATATTTCCCCCAATCCTTCATAAGCTTTAATATTTTTAGGATCAAAAGAAATAACTTCAATATATTTTTTCTCAGCAGATTTCAAATCATTACTTTTTAATAAAAATTCTGCTTCCGCCAAAAGATGCTCCAAAACATTATCTGAATCCTTGGCTTTTTCTGCGCGATTATTTTTATGAAAAATCTTATATTCTCTTTCCTTGTTCAATAATTTTTCATAAAAATCATTAAATTTTCCTTTTGACAATGTTTTTATTTTATCCAACTTAACTGATTTTAAAATATTATTAAGTCTTCTCTTAATACGATTGATAACTATTTTTTCTTTTAATTTATTCTGTTTTTCTTGATGTAAAGAATCAACATCTATGGAGGTTAATGCGGGAAATTTTCTAACAATAATCACTATAATAATCAACAAACTAACACTTATAATTAAAAAAGGAATTATATTATACATAGATAATTACAACGTTTAATGGATTTTCAAGGTTAAATAATTAAGTTTCTATATCCAAAACTTTTACTTTATCATAACTACCAAACAAGTTCATTTTTTTCAAAACCGTTTTTTCAACCGCTTTAATGGTTGGTCTTAATAAATTACGCGGATCTCTTTCTTTTTTGTTTTTACAACAATTATCAATCAAGGCCTCGGAAAAAGCCACTTTTATATCGGTCCCTACATTTATTATGTTTACTCCATTTTTTATCGCTTCTTTAATTTTATTATCAGACACTCCTGAGCTACCGTGTAAAACAAATGGCTTTTCGGTTTCTGATTTTATTCTTTTTAACAATGGAATATTAACAGTTTCATTTTTATAAATACCATGAGCCGTTCCAATAGCGGCCGCAATTGTATCAACATCGGTTTCTTTGACAAATTTTACAACATCCTCAAATTTGGCAATCGGAATATCAAGTGTTCCGCCTTGCAAACCATGCCCTCCAACCATAGCGCCAACCTCTCCTTGCACCCAAACACCTCTTGGTCTGGCCACCTCCAAAACATGTTTTGTTAAAGCGATGTTTTCATCTAAAGGCAAAGAAGAAGCGTCAATATGAACCGAAGTAAAACCGGCGTTAATACATTCAAAAACAGAATCAAAACTCTTTCCATGATCCAAATGCAAAGCGATTGGAATGTGTGTAGCAATGTTTTTGGCAACCGTGGAAACAATATGGGTCACCGGTTTTAAACCCATATATTTTATAGTTGACTCTGAAACTTGAATAATGGCCGGAGACTTGGCTTTATTGGCGGCCGAAGCAACTCCCAAAATAGATTCCAAATTATGAATATTAAACGCCCCAACCGCATATTTGCGCTTTTCGGCGTCTTTAATGATTTCTTTTATATGAACTAACATAAATTTAAATTTTTAATAAATATCATTCGCCTCCTTAATAATTTCTAAAAATTTATCGGCGTTCAAACTGGCTCCGCCAACTAAAACGCCGTCAATATTCGGCTGAACTAAAAATGTTTTCACTATCTTGGCATTAATACTTCCGCCGTAAATAATTTTAAATATTTTTTCAAAAATACCAACCCCGAACAAATCAATTATCGTTTGCTTAATAATCTCATGCATATATTCAGCGTCTTCGGCATTGATGGCCTGGCCGGATCCGATTACCCAAACAGGCTCATAAGCTATAATTACTTTTTCATTACCTTTAAAATCTATACCGGAAAAAGCTTTTGTCACTTGGCTGATAATGGTATAATCCTTTTTCCCCTCTTGTCTTTGTTGAAAATCTTCGCCAACACAAACAATTGGTACCAACGAACTGTCTAAAACAGTTTTTAATTTATGATGAACAACATCATCGTCTTCTTTAAAATATTTCCTTCTGTCTGAATGGCCGATAATTACATATTTACAATCGACCTCTTCCAACATTTTAGTGGAAATTTCCCCGGTATAAGCCCCAATTTCTTCCCAAAAAACATTTTGCGCTCCCAGTTTGATTTTTTTACGAGTATTTATTTCATTTATTTTCGCAAGAGCTGTATAAGAAGGACAAATAACAACGTTGGCTTTATTTTTTTCCGGCAAAACCTCATCAATTTCGCCAAATAAACTCAAACTTTCGTTAAGACTAAGTTGCATTTTCCAGTTGGCAATTATATATGGTTGTTTCATAAAAAAAATTTAATACATTATTATTTTAACAAATAAAAGAAAAAAAGGCAATTTATTGTTCTTCAAAATTATTAGATTCGGTTTTTTTAATATTTTCATCGTTTTTTTCAAACCAATTAAAGGAATGAGCAATATAAGAAAAAATCAACAAAAGCCCCCCGACTATCATAAAAATAAAAATTTTGTCCCTCATATTTACGGAAGATATATCATATAAAATGATTTTCGCTATCGTAACTCCCAACAAAAACACTCCCAAAACTTTTTCCGCGTGATAACGAACACCGTTTTTTGTTCCGATTATTAACATATAAATCGCTATCAACGCCCACCAAACAGTGGTCGCCGTTGCCCTGATCCCGGAATTTGCCAATTTATAACCGAAATCATTAATAATACCGTTAATAATATAATTACCGGTTAAAATAAGACTGATATAAGCAAAAACAACCAAAACAAAAGAGGGTCTTTTGGCTGTTTGTTCTTCTTGAAGCGCCCTACTGATAGAAAGACCGAAAAACAAAATCATTGTTCCCATAATACCTTTAAATAAAGTCATATCAAATTTTTGACCATGATGGCTAAAAATATATAAATCTTTGGGAGGCAAACTGACACTTGCGAATAAAAATAAAAAAACAGTAAAATAACCTAAAGCAAACCAAAGCATTGTCATTCTCAATAAGCTTGATTTTAAATTATGGCTTTTTATGTCTTCGGAATATTTATTAAAAATAGCTATATAACCCAATGTTATAAAAGGAGCGATGTAAAAAAACAAAATATTAAAATCAACATAATCAAACAAATCTTCTAAAATAAAAATTAAAGTTATCAAAAGAGAGAAAAAAGAATAGAATTTGGAAATCGGCAATATCTCTTTATTTTCACCTTCTTTGGCGATAAAATAAGCTGACATTGCCGGCAAAAGAGCCACAATAACATATAAAGATTTAAAATGAATAGTAAGAGAATCCGAAATATACAAAACCGAAAGAAAAGAACCGATAACGGAAACAAGAATGTAACTGACAAAACGATCTATTTTATCCGGTCGGTAAATAAACAATATGGCAAAAATAAGACTTAAATAAGATATACTCATGCTGTAATAAACATTCAATTCCGGCAAAAAAGAAAAGAAAGAAAAAATAACCGAAATCAAACCGGCTATATATAAAGCGGTATGCTGATAACGATTTTTAATCCCCTGAATAAAATGCCAGCCCCAAAAACACGCTAAAGCGATTAAAGCGAAAAAAATTCCTTTTTCAATATCGCTTATATCTTTTATTTTATTAATATTGTAAATAAACCAAACAACGGGAGCTAAATAACCCAAAGCCAAATAACCGTCATCTTTTTCTTCAAATTGTTTGGCCGAAACAAGAATGCTCCAAATCGTAAAAATTACCAAAAGAGTAAACAAAATTCCCGTAAAAACATGTCCGGTAAAAAAATTATCCGAATAATTTTTATTGATTTCGTTCGCGTAAGACAAGTAATATAAAACCGAAGTCCCAAAAAATAAGCCAATTATATTTAAAGGAATAATCTTTCTAATTGAAATTTCCCTCCCCAAAAGAAAAACAGCAATATTTACCGCCGTAAAATAAATTAAATAAGTGTTAAAAGATATATTTTGCGCCCAAGTATTGCTTTGTCCGATTACAAAAGGCGTCCAATAAGCGCCCAGCATCCCCAAAACAATAATGGCTTTTGATTTTCTCAAAGATGAAAAATAAGCAATTGCAATAATAAAAAGAAAAGCCGTAAAAAGCGTTACCACTTCAGGAATTAAGGCCTGAGTTATATCTGTCCCCCGAGAACCGTAAATTAAAGTTCCATAAAGCAATAAAATACCTGCCCCAATCCCGACATCGGTAAGATATTTTAATCTTTCCGAAAAAGAAAAAGAACCGCCAATAATGGCAATACTCAACAAAAAACCGAGACCTAAGCGAGTAACCATATTAAAATGAATCCAAGCCGTCGTGTAAATAAAGTAACCTATTCCAATAACTAAAAACAAAGCGCCTATAATGGGAATAAACTTTTCAATAATTTGATTAAGATTTAGTCCGGTGTTTGAAATCGGAGGAGGAGTTGATTGAACTTCCTCTTCGGAAACATTTAATTTTTCTTTTTGCTCGTCATAAGCAAAATTGTTTTGTTGTTCGTTAGTGTCCATAAAATTTAACAAAATTATTATTAAATAATAAATCTATTTTTAATGATAATTTATAAATATTTATTTAAAATTACTTATTATATGCCCACCAAATTAAATTTTTTGTTTCCTGAAAACGGTCTTTGTTTGATTTAGCCCCTAAAATCGCCACAATTATTTTTTCTTTTTTTGAATTTTCCGCTTTGGCTAAAAAACAATACCCGGCTTCATCTAAATATCCGGTTTTTCCGGCGATCAATTTATATTCGGATTTTTCATCTTTCAAAAAACTGTTTAATAATTTATCGGTTGAATAAGCTATTTTATTTTTTCGTTTATTATTCGGTCTAAAAATATATTGTTTCTTATTTAAAGCGGACAATACCATTTCATTGGAAAAAGCCGTTTTTCCCAAAATTACCAAATCGTAAGCAGTTGAAACATTATGAGGATTCAAACCGGTGGGATCGGCAAAAAAAGTGTCTTTCATTCCCAATTTTTGAGCTTTTTGATTCATTAAAGCGACAAAATCTTTTTCAGAAATCCCCAACCCTCTCATAAAACTGATAACCGCCGTGTTATCGGAAGAAACTAAAATCAAATTAAACAAATCCCTAAAATTAACTTCCTCCCCAACACTCAAGTGCATCAAACCTCCATAACGAAAATCTTTTTGAGATATTTTTACTTTTCGCTCCCAATCAATATTATGATCCAAAAAAACCAAAACAGACATTAATTTTGTAATACTGGCAATCGGTAATTGATTTTTTTTGTTTTTTGAAAACAAAATTCTTTTTTCTTTTTCAGAAAAAACAATCGCGCTTTTTGCTTCCACAAAAACTCCGATATTTTTTATTTGTTTAAAATTTTGATAATTATTTTTATTATTTAAAAAACTTTGTTTTGGTGAAAAAAGTTCTAACAATAACACGATAAGCAAAAAATAAGAC
>JALULG010000143.1 GCA_027040785.1 bacterium | reverse complement strand
ATTCATTATTTTATCTTTAATTTCTTTTTCTCTCTGAGCTTCCCCATCTTTTTTATTGGTTGTTTCTTTGAAACCGATTGAATATTCTTGAATAATTTGGTTTCCCAGATTGGAAGTCATTATGATAACCGTATTTTTAAAGTTAACGGTTCTTCCTTTGGAGTCCGTAAGACGACCATCATCTAAAATTTGCAATAAAATATTAAAAACTTCCGGATGGGCTTTTTCAATTTCGTCAAATAAAACAACGCTATATGGTTTTCGGCGAACGCTTTCGGTTAATTGACCTCCTTCATCATGTCCGATATAACCAGGAGGAGAACCAACTAATTTGGCGACCGCATGACGTTCCATATATTCACTCATATCAATTCTAATCATTGCTTGTTCATCATTAAACATAAATTCAGCCAATGTTTTGGCGAGTTCGGTTTTTCCCACTCCGGTCGGACCAACAAATATGAAAGATCCGATTGGGCGATTTTCTTCGGAAATCCCGGCGCGAGATCTTCTAATTGCGTTGGAAATCGCTTTAATGGCATCTTCTTGTCCAATAACACGTTTGGAAAGAACTTCTTCCATTTTAGCCAATTTTTTAATTTCACTTTCTAACATTTTGGAAACCGGAATACCTGTCCAGCGCGCAACCACATTGGCGACATTTTCTTCGGTCACTTCTTCTTTTAATATTTGGTGCTCTTTTTGTATTTTGGTTAATTTACTTTGAGCCGTTTTGATTTGTTTTTCCAGTTTTGGGATAACACCATATCTTATTTCAGCCACTTTTTGCAAATCTCCGTGTCTTTCAGCTATTTCCGCTTCTGATTTGGCTTTATCAATTTCTTCTTTGTTTTTTCTGATTTTATCAATCAATTCTTTTTCAGTTTTCCATTGAATTTCCAAACCGGCCATTTTTTCTTTTAACTCCGAAAGATGTTTATTGATTTTTCTTAAGCGTGATTGAGATTCTTTGTCTTTTTCTTTTTTAAGAGCTTGTTTTTCAATTTCCAATGTTCTGATTTCTCTTTTGAGTTTGTCCAGATCATCCGGCATACTGTCTATTTGCATTTTTAAACGAGAAGCGGCTTCGTCTATTAAGTCTATCGCTTTGTCGGGTAAAAATCTGTCCGTTATGTAGCGGTGCGATAATTTGGCGGCCGCCACGATTGCTTGATCCGTAATATGAACTCCATGATGAACTTCGTATTTTTCTTTTAATCCTCTTAAAATGGCAATAGTATCTTTTATGGTTGGTTCTTTAATATAAATCGGTTGGAACCTTCTTTCAAAGGCGGCATCCTTTTCGATGTATTTACGGTATTCTTTGATAGTGGTTGCGCCGATCGTTCTGATTTCTCCGCGCGCCAAAGCAGGCTTTAACATATTGGAAGCGTCCAAAGCGCCTTCGGTTGCTCCGGCTCCGACCAAAGTATGGATTTCATCTATAAAAAGAATGATTTTTCCGGCAGATTTTTTTACCTCTTTTAAAACGGTTTTTAATCTGTCTTCAAATTCTCCTCTGAATTTGGCGCCCGCCAATAAAGCCCCGATATCCAAACTAATCAATTCTTTGTTTTTTAAGTTTTCAGGAACATCACCATCTATTATTCTTTGAGCCAATCCTTCCACAACAGCGGTTTTACCAACACCGGCTTCCCCGATAAGAATCGGATTATTTTTAGTTCTTCTGGAAAGCACTTGCATTATCCGACGTATTTCTTTGTCTCTGCCGATAACCGGATCCAATTTTTCCTTTCGAGCCATTTCGGTTAAATTGATGGCATATTTTTCCAATGCTTGAAATTTTGATTCCGGATCCGGATCAGTGATATTAATATTTCCGCGAACCTCTGATAATATTTTTAAAACTTTATCATAAGTGATTTGATGTTCTTTGATTATTTTTTGAGCTTTTGAAGGAACTTTAATCAATCCTAAAAACAAATGTTCGGTACTGATATATTCGTCTTTGAATTGCTTGGTTTCATTTTCCGCTTCGTTTAGTATGATTGAAATTTCCCTGGAAGCGTAAAGAGGAGAGTTCGGAGCACTTTCACTTATTTTTGGCAATTTTTTAATTTCCGTATCTATTTCGGATTTGATTTTTTCTTGATCTATTCCAAGTTTATCCAAAACGCTTTTTACCGTACTTTCCGTTTGTTCAATTAAAGCGTGTAAAAGATGTAAACTGTCAACCTGGGAATTTTTATATTCAATAGCTAAATTTTGAGCATTTACCAAAGCCGCTTGAGCTTTAGTGGTGAATTTTTGTTCATTCATATAGTTAAATTAGTTATTTTAAATTAATTTTTTAGCACTCTCTATCTTTGAGTGCTAAAATTATTATAGATATTTTTAAATAATATGTCAAATTTATTTTAAAAAAAAAAAAAAAAC
>JALULG010000142.1 GCA_027040785.1 bacterium | reverse complement strand
TTTACCTACAATTGATGAGGTTGGAGAAAAATATTATAAATTTTTAAAGGATATCTACAGTAAACAGCAAAATCAGAATTATGAACCAAAGAAATTCGGTATTTTGGATTATCTGAATATCAAAAAGACTCTTTTATCGTGGGAATTAGGTGAAAAAGTTAGTAGTATAAAAGAGAAAATATGTGTATAAAAAAAATAATAAAAAAAATAATCTCAAATAAAAATATAGCAATAAATTTGCAAAAAATAGTATTAAATCTTCATACTCAAACATACAATTTGTCTGGAATATTGGCAAGCTCTGTAAATGATGGTATTCATCCAAAACATAGAATCATAAAATATAAAGAGTGGTTTACTGATCATATTGAAAAAGGTTGGGTAGTACTTGATGTGGGGTGCAATACTGGTATGATGCCAGAAGTTATTAGTAAAAAAGCAAAATTTGTGTATGGCATAGAATTGGAAGAAAAGTATATAAAGGAGGCTATAAGAAAAAGAGCTAAAGATAATATAAAATTTATTTGTGCAGATGCTATAGCATATGATTATTCAAAACTTCAAGCAATTGATTGTGTAACTTTATCAAATGTACTAGAACATATCGAAGATAGAGTTGAATTTTTAGTTAAATTAATACAGCAAATCAGATGGAATAATAATAAAAGATTTTTAATTAGAGTGCCTATGATTGATAGAGAATGGATTGTGATATATAAAAAAGAACTTGGACTTGAATATAGACTTGATAGAACACATTTTACAGAGTACACTTTTATACAGTTTAAAAATGAGTTGAATAAAGTCAAAATTGATATATTGAACTATTATATAAGATTTGGTGAAATTTATGCAGTATGTGAGGCAAAATGAAATTAGCACTTTTTTTTACTCGAGGAGTATCGGTTGTAACTTGGGATAATCAAGGACTTCTTGATAGGGAGAAGAGAATATATGAGGAACATTTAAAACATGATAGTTTTAAAAAAATTTATTGGCTTACTTATGGAAGCAGTGATAGAAAATTAGTAGAAGAATTAAAAAAACAAGGCAAACTTCACAAAGATATAGAGGTATTACCAATGCCAAAACTATTTAATATTCCTAAGATTGGTAGTTTTTTATATAGCCTACTTTTACCATTTTACTATAAAACTAAATTACAAGATTGTGATATATATAAAACAAATCAAACGGATGGCAGTTGGAGTGCTGTTATATCAAAAAAATTATATAAAAAAAAGCTTTTGTATAGAACAGGTTTTACGATGTCACAATTAGAAAATAATTTGAAAAGATTTAATATTTTTATTAGAAAATGTATAGAAATAACAGAAAAAATAGCATATCAAAATTGTAATCAAGCTATAGTTTCAAGCCAACATGACTTAAAATATGTCATAAATAAGTATAAAGTTGATGTAAGTAAAATACATGTAATCTATAACTTTATAGAGAGAGAAAAATTTTATGATTTACAACAAAAAAGAAAAAATGAAATTATTTTCATTGGTAGATTATCAGAGGAGAAAAATATTTTTAATCTAATACAAGCTTGTGATAAGGCGGAATTAAAACTATCAATATATGGTTTTGGTTATCAAAAAGAAAAAATAGAAGAATTTATTTTAAACAATAATTATAATGCAAGAATTCTTGGAAAAATTTCAAATGATATAGTTCCTGATATTTTAAATAGTGTTAAATATTTTGCATTAGTTTCTGTATATGAAGGTATGCCAAAAGCGCTAATAGAAGCTATTGCTTGTGGTTGCATATGTGTAGGAACAGATGTTGATGGTATAAATGAAGTTGTTACAAAAAACAGTGGAATATTAGCAAAAGGTATCTCTAGCGATGAGATTTATATCGCACTTTTAAAAGCTAAAAAATTGTCAAATATAGAACTTAGAACTTTGAAAAGAAATATGGATGATATGATAAATAGTTATTTCACATTGGAAAATATAATTAAAAAAGAGAGAAAAATATTTATGGAGTTAATGAATTGATAAAGAAATTACCTGCTATTTCTGTGATAATGTCAGTATATAATAGTGAAAAATATTTATCAAAAGCTATAGAATCTATTTTATCACAGACTTTTAAGAATTTTGAATTTATAATAACAGATGATGGTTCTTATGATGATAGTTTAAAGATTATAGAAAAATTTGCACAACAGGACGACAGAGTAAAAGTTATTTCCCGGAGAAATATTGGTCTTACAAAGTCACTAAATAAAATGATTAAAATTTCAAGGGGTAAATATATAGCCAGACAAGATTCTGACGATATAAGTCTCCCAACAAGATTTGAACAGCAAATAAAATTTTTAGATTCACACAATAATTATGGTTTAGTTGGAACAAATATTATTAAAATAGATGAGCATGATAATGA
>JALULG010000141.1 GCA_027040785.1 bacterium | reverse complement strand
ATTTTTCGAGGTCGCTATCTGCCAATTTGAATTGCTTCATGCTGTCACCCTATTATTGTATTATTATATTCATATATGCGAATATATCAATTTAATATTAACAAAGCAAACAATTAATAATAAAAAAATCTGGGTTCGTTTTAGATTATGGGTCTCGAAATCCGAGAGTTTGTCTCCAACATTTATTGCGGTTTTATTTCTTAACCCGTGCTCTATCCCCTTTCCCGATCAAATAATGAGGGCAATTGAATTAAGGAAGAACAGATTGTTCTTTTAAATTTCAAATATTTTCGGTTAAATTTTTAATTTCCTAGAAATACAGCGATATTTGTCACTTCATTTTCTTTTTGCAATAACCTGCAAGACGGGCTTGTAATGGACGGGTGTGTTGAGTTGAAAATTCAAAAAGATGAAAATCAACCATTTTGTGGTTGATTTTCAACCACCAACCGGTGAATTATCCAACTAATGACTGTTCACTCTAATTCTTATTTGCCCCGCATAATAAAATTATTTACATTCATTGCACAATATTGCAATTATGCTAAGGAGTGTTTATGCCCAAAGGAATGAAAATGGGCGGCCGCATGATGGGTGGAATGGGTGACCCGCGCAGCCGCTTTTTTATGGCGTTGGCCAGTGATCAACGCTTGCGTATTCTTTTGCTTTTAAAAGAAGGACCTAAGAATTCACAGGAAATTATTTCGGAGCTGAATTTGGATGCTTCGGTGATTTCGCGGCATTTAATGATGTTGCGCAATGTAGGGCTGGTTTCCGCTTACAAAGAAGGCGTAACCATGTTTTTCAAAATAGACGATGAACGTGTGTATCAATTAATCGATATAGCCACGGAAATCACCAAAGACTGGTTGCAAAGAATGCAAAATGCGTTTTAGGGATGGGAATTGGGATCTTGGAACTCGGAACTTGGAACTGGGAATTTGTTAAGAGTTAAGTGACAAATAGCATAACATCGTGGACTAAAATAGTACCACTAAATTAGCACAACATCGTGGACAAAACTCCCCCATGGGGGAGTTCACGATGTTTAGTGAATAATAATTTGCAAACATCGTGAACTCCATTTAAAGAATTTTAAATGGAAACTCTGTAATAAAATTTTGTTCTTTGAAAATTTTCAGTTTATGCTCTGCTGTAAGAATTACTCCCATCACATAATGATACATCAGTTTTTCCGGCATAGGGAATGAGAGTCTAAATAGGTTGAACTTCAAATCGCTTCTTATAAAACGGATAATATAGATTTGACCTTCTTCAATTTCAATTTCACCTTGCGGCATCTGATAATCTTCCGGTAAAATATGCCAAGGATGTCCATATTTCTTCATAGCTTCCATCGGTGTCATACCATTTTGAGAACTGTAATGATGTGTTTGATTATGGATTTCACAAAAAGTTGAAGCACTTTTTTTTAATTCTTCGATGTTTTTATATTTTTTCGTTAATACAGCTGATTGAAAAGTCTTGTTAAAATGTTCCACAATTCCATTTCTCCAGGGCTCTTTTACGGGGATGAAGACAGGAGTAACACCAAGTGAGAGGCATAAACGAATAACTTTGCCAAGGGCGTTTGGCCTGCGTAAGCTCCCCCAAAAAGAAATCGAATTGTCCATTTGCAGGAAATCCGGTATACCGGCGACTTTCCAGAAATTTATTAGATTGCCACATGTTGATTGCGCCAGAAAGTTATCTTTTATAGTAACTTGGGCTAAGTGGGCATCTTTAAAGATTACCGTATGGCAAAAATAACTTTGTCCACCTTCCAAATAGCGCGGCCCAATATAATCCATCTGATGGCAGAGAGAAAATTCGGCATAAGGATATGCGCGGCCTTTCGATTGATAGGTTTTCTTAGATTGCTTTTTAACCATGCCATTTCTTTTTAAAATACGCGCAATAGCCCATACTGGTGGTGGATTGATCCCTTGAGCGCTTAATTCATAGAAAATAGCTTGAGGGCCATATTAATGAAAGGCCTGATCTTCTAATTGCTTTCTTGTGGTTAGAACCAAATTTTCCATCTCTAAGCTCGTTTTTCTACTTTTTGTTTTAGGCGCTCTTGAATCTTCCTTAAACCAATCATGGTCTCTTTGCCGATAGCGTTTTAGCCATTTGTAAAACCATGATTTTGACTTTTTCATAGTCGTTAGTATTTCCTGGATCGGTACATTGTTCTCATAGAGCTCGATAGCCCTTTGACGAAGTTTTTCTTCTGAGTTTTGCATAAATATTCTCCTTGTTTTAGTTTCAGGAGAATATTTAACAAAAAATTCTTTACATTAAAGTTGTCCACGATGTTTGCAAATCGCGAACGTTAAGGAGTCCACGATGTCCTGCGAATTTTGAGTCCACGATGTTGTGCAAACTCTCAGTTAAGGGTTAAGA
>JALULG010000140.1 GCA_027040785.1 bacterium | reverse complement strand
AGATTAAATATTGCCAGGGAAATAGAAAGCTTAATAAATTGAAATTGACTTTTTAAGTATTATTGATTAAAATATTAAAGTATTAATTTTATTCAAATGAAACAAAGTAAATTATTTACCAAAACTTTCAAAGAATCCCCAAAAGATGAAAAATCTTTGAATGCAAAATTATTGACAAGAGGAGGCTTTATTTATAAAGAAATGTCAGGAGTTTATACTTTTTTACCTTTGGGTTTGAGAGTTTTGGAAAAAATCAAAAATATTATCAGAGAGGAACTGAACAAAATAGGCGCTCAAGAAGTTAAAATGACCGCTTTGCAAAAAAAAGAGATATGGGAACCCTCCGAAAGATGGAAAGATGAAGTTGTTGACGATTGGTTTAAAACCAAATTAAAAAACAATACCGAACTGGGTTTGGCTTTTACTCATGAAGAGCCAATTACAAATATGATGAAAAGTTTTGTCTCTTCATATAAAGATTTACCAATTTACGCTTATCAATTTCAAACTAAATTCAGAAACGAGCTAAGAGCTAAATCCGGTATTTTGCGAGGCAGAGAATTTTTAATGAAAGATTTATATGATTTTTCATTGGACAAAAAACATCATGAAGATTTTTACGAATTGATGAAAGAAGTTTATATGAAAATATTTCAAAGAGTTGGTATCGGAGATCAGACTTTTTTAACTATTTCTTCCGGCGGTTCTTTTGCTAAATATTCTTATGAATTTCAAACAATTACCGGTGCCGGGGAAGACATTATTTTGATAAACAGAGAAAAAAACATCGCTATTAATAAAAATGATTTTAATGAAACTTTGTTAAAAGATTTTAATATTGATTCTGCGGTTAAATTTGAGGAAAAAAAATCAGCCGAGGTTGGAGATATTTATAATTTAGGCGATAAATTTTCTCGCGCTTTAGATCTGAAATATAAAGATAAAAACGGAAAAGAGAAATTTGTTTATATGGGATCTTATGGAATAGGTGTTCCGAGATTAATGGGAGTTGTCGTTGAAGTTTTTGCAGATGAAAGGGGTATTGTTTGGCCGGAGGAAATTGCTCCTTTTCAAGTTCATTTGATTAGTTTAAATCAGGATAAAGAGACAGAGAAGATTTATCAAAAATTATCTAAATCAGGTATTGAAGTTTTATATGATGATAGAGATTTAAGACCGGGTGAAAAATTTTCCGATGCGGATTTAATCGGAATTCCGAACAGAATTGTGATTAGCAAAAAAACAGTGGAAAAACAAGCTCTTGAGTTTAAGAAAAGGAATGAAAACGAAGTTAGGTTAATTGATTTTGATAAATTGTTAAAAGAATATTTATAATTTTTTATGTTTGGTTTTAAGAAAAAATTTTCTCCCAATTTAAGTATTGATTTGGGAACTGCCAATTTATTGATTAGTACCGTTAATAAAGGGATAGTTGTAAATGAGGCTACGGTTGTAGCTATTAATAACAAAACGGATCAAATTTTGGCTATTGGACATGAGGCTGAAAAAATGATTGGCAGAACTCCGCAACATATTTCGGTAATCAAGCCATTGATAAACGGAATAATTTCCGATTTTGAAGCAACTGAAAAAATGTTGAAGTATTTTCTTGATAAAATGCAGGAGGATAAAATTTTATCCGTTTATCGTCCCCGAGTAATTGTCGGAACTCCGATCGGAGTAACGGAAGTGGAAAGAAAAGCGGTTGAAGACGCTGTTTTTTCAGCGGGTGCCAAAGAAGTCTTTTTAGTAGAGAATTCCATTGCTACCGCTTTAGGGTCGCAAATGTTCATAGAAGAAGCCAGCGGTAATTTAGTGGTTGATTTGGGAGCCGGCTCTACGGAAATCGCCGTTATTTCATTGGAAGGAATAGTTAATTGGAAAAAATTGGAAATTGCCGGAAATAAATTAAACCAAGATATTGTTGAATCTGTCAGAGAGGATTTTAATGTTTTATTGGGCGAAAGAATCGCTGAAAAGGTTAAAAGAGAAATAGGATCGGCTATTCCTTTAAAAAAGGAAGAAAAAATTACCGCACGAGGAAGAGATTTGTTAACCGGATTGCCTAAAGAAATTACTTTAAGCAGCGAACAAATCAGGTCTTATTTGAAAAAATCTTTAGAAATGATAATTGAAGATATTAAATCAACCTTGGAAACGACTCCTCCGGAATTGGTAGCTGATATTTATCAAAAAGGGATTATTATTTCTGGAGGAGGAGCTCTTTTGAAAGGCTTTGATAAAATGATAGCCGAAAGAATACATACTCCGGTAAAAATTGCCGATGACCCGATTACGGCCGTTATCAGGGGCTTAACCGGTTTACATGAAGATGAACGAAAATTAAAAAATATTGTTTCTTTGATAGATAATTCTCCTGTAATAAAATAATTATGAAAACGGAAAAAAGAAAAAAATCTTTTCTTGTTTTAGCAGTGTTGGGAC
>JALULG010000139.1 GCA_027040785.1 bacterium | reverse complement strand
TACATATTATAGGCAATATAATAATAACACAATAGGGCTTGCCAATAAATTTGATCAAAAAAGTATTATAAACTCTTTAAAGGTGAAGAAAATACACTATCAAGAAATGGTACTGTATTGCAAAAAAAATAAAAAAAACAAAGCCCTTGAGATTTATAAAAAGAAATTGCAAGCTGTTTTAGACCTTGAAATGAAATTAAAAGACAAAATCACATTACAAACTTATTTATCCATTGTTAATACTAATTTTGAAAACATCAACACCGGTTGGTGGAGTGAAATTATTTAAATTCAAAAAAATTATAAAACATGAAAAAAGTTTATATTACAAAAAACAAACAAGTATATAATTTTTCAAAACCCTATATTATTGCTGAAATTGGAGCCAATCATAATGGCGATATTAATTTGGCAAAAAAAATTATTGATAGTGCAAAGGAGTGTGGAGCCGATGCCGTAAAATTTCAATCTTGGACTCCGCAATCACTTATAGCCAAGGAAGAATATGATAAAAATCAGTCATATGATGATGGCGATGGAGGAAAAAAGCATTTTGGCTCATTAAAAGAGATGGTTGAAAAATATTATTTGAGAGAAGAACAACATTATGAGCTAAAAGAATATTGTGACCAAATTGGCATTGATTTCTGCTCTACTCCTTTTTCAAAAAAAGAAGTAGATTTACTTATAGATTTAAATGTGCCGTTTTTAAAAGTAGCCTCAATGGATATTAATAATTTAGAATTATTAAAACATATGGCCAAAACAAAAAAAACCATATTGTTATCTACTGGAATGTCAAGTTTAAGTGAAATAGAACAAGCTGTAAAAACCATCGAATCTGAGGGTAATTATAATATTATAATTTTACATTGCATTTCTATTTACCCTCCGAAATATGAAGATATTCATCTCAATAATATAAAAATGTTGCAGCAAACCTTCAATTATCCTATTGGTTTTTCTGATCATACAATTGGCACTTCGATTCCTCTAGCCTCAGTTGCATTAGGCTCATGTGTAATAGAAAAACATTTCACATTAGATAAAGACTTACCAGGATGGGATCATCAAATATCGGCTGACCCGATTGAACTTAAAGAGATTGTAAATGAAAGTATAAATATCAATAAGGCTCTTGGAAATTTTCAAAGAACCGTGTCAAAAGCTGAAGAGGAAAAAAAACTTAAATTCCGTAGAAGTATAGTTTCTTCCAAAGACTTAAAAAAAGGCCATGTCATTAAATTAGATGATATAGATTTTAAGCGACCCGGGACAGGAATGGCACCAGATGAAGTAAAATATATTATCGGAAAAAAAATCAATAAGGATATAGGTTATGATGAATTAATTAAATGGGAAGATCTATGCTAGCTATAATTCCGGCACGAGGGGGGTCCAAAGGATTACCAAATAAAAATATTAAATTACTTATAGACAAACCATTGATTGCCTATACTATTGAACAAGCTTTAAATGCAAAAATGGTTTCTAAAGTAATTGTATCAACTGATAGTGTTGAGATTGCCGACATAGCTGAAAAGTTTGGTGCAGAAATACCCTTTTTAAGACCAAAAAAGCTGGCAACTGATACAGCATTGGCTATCGACAATTATATTTATACAGTTGAAAGATTAAACCTAGAAAAAAAAATGAATATCAGAAGCTTTGTCGTCTTACAACCCACTTCACCATTAAGGACATCTGAAAATATTAATGAAGCAATAAAACTTTTCATTGAAAAGAAGGCAGATTCCATTATTTCGTATACAGAAGAACAGCATCCAATTTATTGGCATAAAAAAATAAATAATGATTTAACTTTTTCAAATATATTTGAAGAAAAACTGGATAATAGGCAAGCATTCGGTAAAACATATTATCCTAATGGTGCTATTTATGTATTTAATTATAACTTAATAAAGCAAAAAAAATACTACTCAGACAAATCATATGCTTACATAATGAATAGAAAACAATCTATTGACATAGATACAATAGATGATTTTGAATATGCTGAATTTTTATTAAAAAGAAATAAATAATGAATAAATACTTGGTAAATAAAAACGTTAATATTAGAGATGCAGCAAAACAACTTGACAATACCGGAATTGGATTTGTTTGTATTTGTGACGACAATAATAATGTTGAAGCTATCTTAACTGATGGAGACTTCAGGAGAGCTATCATTAAAGGGATAAATCTTGATAATAATATTCATAAAATTTCTAATAAAAATTTTATTTATGTAAATGAAGATGCAAGCGATACAGAAATAATTAACATCTTTTTAAAAAATAAAATAAATAAAATACCTGTTATAAAAAATGGAAAATTAATTAAAATAATATTAAGAGAAGATTATAATTTACAAAATAAATATATTGTTACATCATCAAAAATAAAAATTGATGTTGTTATAATGGCAGGTGGTAAAGGAACAAGAATGAAACCATTTACAAATATTTTACCAAAACCATTAATTCCAATTGGTGAAAAAACTATTTTAGAAGTCATAATGGATAATTATAATTTATTTTTTGAAACAAATTTTCATATTTCAGTAAATTATAAAGCAAATCTAATTAAAGCCTATTTAGAAGAATATAAAGAGTTATATAACTTCTCTTTTCTTGATGAAGACAAACCTCTTGGAACCGGAGGTGCCTTAAAATTCATGGAAAACAAAGCAGAAAATCCATTTTTTGTATCTAATTGTGATATTTTAATAAAAGCTGATTATAATAATATTTATAAAACCCATCTCGACAATAACTATGATATTACAGTCGTAGCATCAATGATTCATTACCAAGTGCCTTATGGTGTTTGTGAAATTAACAAACGAGGTGAATTAACACAATTGATTGAAAAACCTGAGTTTGATTACCTTGTAAATGCCGGAATGTATATAATAAATCCTGAAACCCTGAAATATATACCTGAAAATACATTTTATAATATTACTGATTTAATAACTAAAGTAAAGAATAACGGGGGAAAAGTTGGTGTCTATCCAATTTCTGAGAAATCCTATTTAGATGGTGGTCAATGGAAAGAATATGCTGATATGTTAAACTACTTAGAATAACATTAGACAAAGTAAAGTTTCTAAAATACGCACTTATTTTTTATTTTTATTATATCTGCAACTTTAATATTCCACTACTTAGTATCCACTATTGACAAAAAGAACTATCATTTTGATAAAAAAAATATTACATAGTAAACTTTTTAGAGATTCATTTATATATGTTTTTGCCGATGTGATTAATAAGGCAATCCCATTTTTATTACTCCCCATATTAACATACTATTTAACGCCAGCAGATTATGGAAAACTGGCAACTTTTAATTCATTCTTTGGATTAATGGGTATATTTATAGGATTAAGTATTCAAGGAGCCATTAGTGTTAATTATTATAAAATGAAGAAAGAGGCGTTAGCTGTTTTTGTTGGAAATGTTATATTCATATTAGCTTTTTCTTTATTTATATCTTTAATAATTGTAACAATATTCCAATATCAAATTAGCAATTATGTCGGACTAGATATAAAATGGCTCTATGCTGCAAGTATTATGTCTTTTTTTTCTTTTATTGTTTTAGTAAATCTATCTCTTTGGCTGGTAGAACAAAAACCATTATTTTATGGCAGCTTCGAATTGTTGGATACAATTTTAAAATTAGGGTTTTCACTTTTTTTTGTTGTATCCTTATTAATGACTTGGCAAGGAAGAATACTAGGGATGCTTATAGGCACCTCCATAAGCGCTATTTTTAGTTTCATTTTATTATATAAACGTGGTTACCTCAAGTTTCAATTTGACAAAACCTACATTAAGGAAGCTTTACATTTCGGAATTCCTTTAGTTCCACATCGATTAAGTTTTTGGCTTAGAACAGGAGCCATTATATTATTGCTTAATAATCTAGCAGGGAAAAACAATACAGGATTATATAGTGTTGGCTTACAGTTTGTTATTCCACTTTCTGTGTTAACAATTGCATTTAATAAAGCTTGGGCACCATATTTGTATAGAAAACTATCTAACAATCCTAGTATAGAAGATAAAATTAAAATTGTGAAATTTACTTATTTTTACCTAGTTGGCATTACTTTACTATCTTTGCTATTAATTTGGTTGGCTCCATTGATTATGAAATTATTACTAAATAAAAATTTTCATAATGCCTCAATGTTTATCAAATATTTAACGATGGGAGTTGCTTTTCAAGGTATGTATTTTATGGTGGTCAATTATATATTTTATGTAAAAAAAACTAAGTATTTGGCCTATATCACATTTAGCGTTTCATTGATTAATATTTCATTAGCTTATCTATTAATTAAAAAAAATGGTGCTTTGGGAGCAGCACAAGCCAATGCAATTTCAATGTTTTTATCTTTTTTACTGGTTTGGTATTATAGCAACAAAGCTTATCCTATGCCATGGACATTAATTAAATAAAATGGAAAAACTATCTAATATAGAAACCTTACTCCCTTTAATAAATAACGGACATTTACAACGTTATAAGGATAATAATGCTCAAAAAACCAATATCAAAAAAAAACTAATAAACCGTTGGCATAATCTAAAATTTTTATTGACTCAACTGTTTTCTATCAGTAAAAAACCTAGTTCTAAAAATTGGTTAATTTATGAAACATCAAACAATTACCAAGCCCTATTATTTTTATCAAATGATAAAAATATATTTGTAAAACCTTATAAAGATATTCGCTTCAATTATTTAATTTTTTATAAATTATTAATGTCCATTCCGCTTCTTTTCTATTTATCAAAAAAACATAAAAAAAAATGGTTTTTTGCGTATTTTGATGCGTTAGGTTTACTAGAAGAAAGCGAACGTATCTTGAAAAAATACAAGCCTGAAAAATTAATATTCTCAAATGATCACAACCCAATACAAGTAGCTCTAAGAATAAAAGCTCAAAAATTAGGTATCCCCACCTATTATTTTCAACATGCTTGTGTCGGCTTAAATATGCCTCCACTAAATTTTGACTATGCCTTTTTAGATGGACAAGATGCCTATGATAAATATAAACAAATAGGAAAAGTCAAGAGTAAAATAGAATTGATAGGTGTAATACGAGCCCATTCAAAAAACCTTGTATTAAATCAAAACAATAAGGTCAAAAACATTGGATTGGCTTTAAATTTATATGACAAAATTGAAGATGTTGAATATCTAACAACAAATCTTTTAAAAGTTTATCCTAATCTAAATTTTGTAATTCGCTTACATCCAGCAGACAAAAGAAATTTTAACAAAACTTCTGAACAGATTACGCTTAGTAATGCCCGTCAAGAAAATGTATTTAATTTTTTAAAAAATATTGATTTACTCATCGCTGGTGATAGTGCTATACATTTAGATGCCACTTTAGTCAATGTGGTGTCTATATATTACAAATTCTCAAAACATAAAGTTTATGATATTTATCAGTTTATAAAAAATGGTTTAGTTGATGAAGTAAAAGATAAAGAAAAACTAATTGAATTTATAGGCAACCAAATAATACAAAAATCAAATGTATTACACAGAGCTGCCTATTATGATGAATATATACGCTCAGGCGTTGACTATAATAATATTTTAAAGAAATACAATCTTTTATGATAATAAATGATTATCTACCCAAAGTAAGCATTATTATTCCTACATATAATCGTCTAGAATTGTTAATAAAAGCAATAGATAGTGCATTTGCTCAAACTTACTCAAATATTGAAATAATTGTAGTTAACGATAATACAGATAAGTTGTTAAATAAACAATTAAAACAGTTATTACAACCTTACATAATAAATAAAAACTTTGTTTTTATCCAGCACAAAACCAATAAAGGTGGTAGTGCTGCAAGAAATACCGGCATAAATTATGCTACAGGAAGTTTCATTACCTTTCTTGATGATGATGATTATTATGTTCCGAAAAGGATTGAAATTATGATGCAGTATATGTTAGAGAATGATAGTACTTATGATGCAATTATTAGTTCCATGCAAAGAATTGATGAAAATGGAACACTTATTAATATAGATGAAAACATAGCACGTGGCACTGATTTTAAATCTTTTGCTTTAGATGGTAATATTTATACCGGGATGATTTTAATGAAAAAAGAATTTATTGAAAAAATAGGAGGTTTTAGTAATATTCCTAGATTTCAAGACAAACTATTGATGCTTAAATTTTTTAAAATGGGCGGCAAAGTTCTCATACTAAAAGATAAACTGCACTTTATGTTGGAACATATGAAAGATAGAGTAACATACAAAAATCCTGTAAAAGGAAGACTTTCACATAAAATAATATACAATTATATAAAAAAAAACAAACACCTTTTTTCAAAAAATGAATGGCAACATATAAAATACAAATACTACTATGGCCTTTCTTCCGTATCAGCTCAAGGCTCATTATATGATAGATTATTATGTTTTTGGTTTTCATTAAAAGCTTTATCCTATTATAAAAAAACAAGATTAAGTATGGCAAAATTATATTTCAGATGTATTACAACAGCTAAGTTTTCAAATAAAGTAAAAAGAATAATGAAAATTAATTAGAAAAATAAATAGGTACAATAGCCCAAATTTATTAAAATAAAATAATATATTTAATAATTTAAGTTTACGCATATGCATTTTCTATGCATTTAGAAATAAACAATCAATTTTAAAATGATCAAAAATTGCAAATCAATTTGAAGCTCTCTACAAAAAAGTTTTAAATGAAGAAAATTAAAATTCTACATATCATCAAATCATTGGGGCGTGGAGGCGCAGAAATGCTACTCCCCGAAACCTTAAAACTTCATGACCCATCCCGTTTTGAATTTCATTATATTTATTTCTTGCCCTGGAAAAACCAATTGGTCAAAAATATTGAAAATGCCGGTGGAAAAGTTACTTGCTTGCCAGCAAAAAATAATTTAATGATTCTAAAACAATATAAAAACATTATTAAATATGTTCGGGGACATCAAATAGACTTAATTCATGCCCACCTGCCTTGGGCAGGATTTGTTTCGAGATTCGTACATAGACAAACCGGTATTCCCGTAGTATATTCAGAGCATAATATGCAAGAACGTTACCATTTTGCGACAAAATATTTGAATAAATTTACCTATAATTGGCAAAGTTTGGCACTTGGTGTGTCACAAGATGTTTCAGATTCTATCCAAAAAAATATTAATCCGAAAATACCGGTAAAAACTTTATTAAATGGTGTCAATACAGAGTATTTTCAAAGAGATGAAAAATCCGGTAGATTATTAAAAAAACAACTCAATATACCACACGATGCTGTAGTGGTTGGTAATGTCGCTGTATTCCGCTTTCAAAAAAGATTGGTAGAATGGTTACAAGTCATGAAAGAAGTTATTGATAACAACCCTAATGTTTATGGACTCTTAGTTGGTACCGGACCTTTAGAAGAAGAAATAAAAACAGCATTATCCAAATTCGGTTTGCAAGATAAAATCTTATTACCCGGTTTACAAACCGATGTCAAACCCTACTTTAATGCTATGGATATTTTTATGATGAGTTCTTCATTTGAAGGTTTGCCAATTGCCTTACTTGAAGCCATGAGTATGGCATGTGCCATAGTCACTACTGATGCCGGTGGTATCAAAGAGGTTATTAGACATGAACGAGACGGCTTGCTATGTCCGGTTAATGATTGGCAAAAATTGTCCGGCTTATTACAAAAGTTAATCAATGACCAAAAAATGCTTAAAACTTATCAACAAAATGCTCGTAAACGTGTTATTGACAGTTTTAGTTTAGAAACTATGGTTTATCATTTGGAAGAAGTTTATCTGTCATTGATAAATATGAAATAAAAATGTGTCTTGAGATGATATTATTTTCCCCATATTTTACGGCATACTACTAAATACATATCTATCCCAGCACTGTAATTTCGATTATTTTTATATAGTATTGATATCGTTTCAAATCTTAAAATCAATTAATATTATTTATTTAGAATTTTCATTTATTATACCTTT
>JALULG010000138.1:2130-2497 GCA_027040785.1 bacterium | reverse complement strand
AATAAAAGACACCATAAAAAAAGAAAAATCTTTTTTTAAAAAGATTTTTTCAAAGAAGAAAGAAGGTGAAAATTTGGCTTATAATTTTGTTTCAAAAGAATTTTTAAATTCTCATCTTCCAAAAATAAATTTAGCCAAAACCGAAGAAATAATTCCGGAAAAAGAAAAAAACGTTAAACTTGGTTTTTGGAAAACTTTGTTTTTCCCGTTTTATAGTTTTTTAAAAGGAATACAATCTTTTTTTTTTATATTTAAATAAAATGACAACTACATCTCAAAGCCCAAATTACAATTATGATGTTGTAAAACTATTTACGTTAGCAACAATTTTCTGGGGTATTGTAGGGTTTAGTGTTGGGGTTTTTAT
>JALULG010000138.1:0-2120 GCA_027040785.1 bacterium | reverse complement strand
ACAATCTTTTTTTCTTAAATCTAAAAAATTTTTACAAGGAGAAAATCGCTCTTTCTTTACATTTTCATCTCCCATGGAATGGAGAGGATCTTTCCTTTCGTTTGTTTTGGTTTTATTTTTATTGATTTTACCATTTCAAGCGATCTTTTTTTATGAGAAAGTAATGGATGGTAAGGGAAAAGTTTTGGGAGAGGCGGTTAGCGCGGTTGATCAACTTGAAAAAGGTGAAAGATCAATGCTTTCCCAAGAAAACACCAGAGCTGAATATTATTTTTCTCATTCTTTGGATAATTTTAAAGTAGCGGAAGACGAATTACTGAAAACCAATGTTTTTGTGGCAAATTTTTTAAAAAAGATTTCTTTAGATGGAGGACGTGTTAAAACAAGCGAAAATTTAATATTATTTGGGCAAAATATTAGTGAGGCATCGGTTTATTTGAATAAGATATTGGATAATTTTTCAGATAAAGATATTTTAAAAGAAGAAAATATTCTTTTTAACAAAAAGAAAATTAAAGGGGTTGCTTTTAAAGATGATTTTTCTCAAAAAATAGACGAAAGTAAAAATCATATTGTTTTGGTTAAAAAAAATCTTTTAAATGCTCAGAAAAATTTGAATAAAGTAAATTTTGATCTTTTGCCGTCGGAAGTTTCAATTAAGTTGCGTCAAGTTCAAAAAATATTACCGATTTTAATAGATTCTTGTAATGATTTTGAAAATTTATTTGCTTTGATGAGTGATTTTTGGGGATATAACGGTTTTAGGCGTTATTTATTTATTTTTCAAAATAATAACGAAATAAGAGCGACCGGTGGGTTTATCGGTAGTTTTGCTTTACTTGATATAAATAAAGGACATATTGAGAATTTAGAGTTTCCGGGTGGTGGCAGTTATGATTTAAGAGGAGGATTAAAAGCAAGAATAAGCGCGCCGGCGCCTTTGTATCTGGTCTCTCCTTTATGGCAATTTCATGATGCTAATTGGTGGCCTGATTTTCCAAGCTCAGCTAAAAAAATAATGAATTTTTATGAGTTAAGCAGTGGTCCGAGCGTTGACGGGGTAATAGCTTTAAATCCGAAAATTATTATTGAATTGCTAAAAGTTACCGGTCCGATTGAAATGCCCGAGTATGGTTATATGGTTGATAGTTCAAATTTTATCAAAATAACTCAAGAACAAGTAGAATTAAAATATGATAAAAAAGAAAATAAACCAAAAAAATTTTTGGGAGATTTATTGGTGAAAATTTTAGAAAAAATAACCAATCAAGACTCCGCTAAAAAAACCAATTTAAATTCTTTGCTTGGTTTTATGGAAAATATTATTAAAGAAAAAGATATTCAGATTTATTTTAAAGATCAAAAATTGGAAAAAATTATTAAAAAATATTCTTTAAGTGGAGAGCTAAAAAATATTGACGGAGATTATTTAATGGTTGTTAATACCAATATTTCAGGGGGTAAAACAGATGGGGTTATTTCTCAAATTATTGATTTAAAGACAGTTATCCAAAAAAACGGAGATATTATTGATTATCTAACTGTTAAAAGAATTCATAATGGTGATCCGAATGATTATTTTGAAAAAGACGAAAATACCGATTGGATGAGGATTTATGTTCCCGAGGGTTCTGTTTTTTTAAGCGCCGAAGGTTTTGATAAAATATCCGGTGATAAATTTTTTTCTCCGGAAGGAGCTTTGGAGGTGGACCAAGATTTAAAAAGATTGGAAGGCGAATTTAAACTTGATAAAAACAGTAACACTCATATTTACAATCAATTTAAAAAAACCGTTTTTGCTAATTGGGTAAAAGTTGCACCGGGAGAAGAATCGGTTGTGAAAATTAAGTATAAATTGCCTTTTAAATTTAGGGAAAGTAATTTTAATGCAAAAAAAAGAGATTTTTTGCAGAAAAAAATATATTCTTTTTTTAAGAAAAAAGACAAAGATGATAATTTAGGTGTTTATAAATTATTAGTACAAAAACAGTCAGGAATTAATTCCTATTTTTATCATACTTTAAATTTTTATCCTAACTGTGATTTTGTTTGGAGCAATCATTCCGAGAATGAAAACAATATTTTGAAAAATGATATGTTTTGGGGATATATTTTAAAAT
>JALULG010000137.1 GCA_027040785.1 bacterium | reverse complement strand
AAAAAAAATAAATTGATTGAAAATGGCGCGGAATTTTATTTAATTAAAGATAATTTTAAAAATAAAATTTTTTTGGGAAAAACTTTAGCTGTGCAAGATTTTGAATTTTATAGTTTTCGTGATTATTCTCGTCCGCAAAGAGATTTAAAATCAGGAATTTTACCTCCAAAATTAGCGCAAATTATGCTTAATTTATCAGGGTTTGAAAAGAGTAAAGTTTTACTGGATCCTTTTTGCGGTTCCGGAACGATTTTGCAGGAAGCATTTTTAATGGGTTATCAAAAAATTATCGGCACGGATAAAAGCCAAAAAGCAATTGATGATTCTTTGCTTAATTTGGAGTGGATTAAAAATAAGAAAAAAAATCAAAATTTTAATTTAAAAATTTTTCAAAGTGACGTTTCGGTTTTATCTCAAAAAATTAATGATAATTTTGTTGATAGCATAGTAACCGAACCGTATTTGGGCCCGACAGATTTGTTTTTGGATCTAAAATCAAAATTAAAATTAAGAAAAGAAATATCCTTTTTATATATAAACGCTTTTAAGGAGTTTAAAAAAGTTTTAAAAACAGGGGGGCGAGTGATAATTGTTCTGCCGATTTTTTTAAAAAATAAAAACAAAAAATTTAAAGAGTCAGATTTGATTTATTTGGATGTTTTGGCTGAAATTCAATCGTTGGGTTTTGAAGTTTTAGATTTTCTCCCCAAAGAATTTTTGAGTTTAATAAAAACAAGCGAGCGAAAGTCAATTTTGTATTCCCGAGAGAACAAAAACAGGAAAATTCTAAGAGAAATTTTTATTTTTCAAAAGAAATAAAAAAAGCGGATTTTTCTCCGCTAATGATTTTGCTCTATTCCTCTATCCTGAAAGGAACGAGAAAATAAGTCATTAAATCAGCGCTTAATAGAATTATTGCGCTGATACAAACAAGTTCTTTTATTGCCGAAACTTCTAATAATATCCCGCTTATGGCAATAGCGAAGAATATTAGAAATGTTATTAATAGGGAATTGGCGATAATTCTCAAAGGTTCCAACCCTTTTTCTTTTATAATCCCGTTAATCGCGGCAGCGAAAACGAAAAAGATGAGAAAAAACAGACTGTAAACAGCTCCGCTTATGGCTGATACAACAAGGACCGAACTCGCAATTTCATAATAATTTTTTTCCAAAAAATTTATAGCCGTATTTATTAAAATTGATGAGAATAGTAGTATTAAATACAGCCCGTAAAATCTTTTTTTAAGATTTTTTGAAAGCAAAGGGCTTGGTCTTGTTTTTATTATTGTAAAATTTATTTTGGGTTTTTGATAGGTAACTCGGATTTCTTGTTCTTCTCCAATTTTCCAAGGAGATAATTTTTTTATTTTTGGTGAGGTTCGGTAAATGTAAATATCTTTTTTTTCAATTACTAAATTTTTTATAACTTCTTTTTTGCTTATTTCCGGAGGAAAGTTTTCCGGAAATAAAATTTTATAAATTTTAATTTTATCTTTTGGTTTTTCTTGGGTAATGGAAATGAATTTTTTGTTTTTAACCGTTACCCAGAAAAAGTTTTCTGTTTTTGCAAAAGCAAAAGTAGAAAGACAAGTTAAGAAAAAAATTCCAGATAAAACCATTGATAAAATGATTGCCTTTTTCATTACCCTTTCTCCTTTTATTATATTGTTATTGTTAAATGTGCATTATGTAATTATTGATTATTTGTTCTAAAGAGTCAAGAATATTTTATTTGACAGATTTTATTTTTTAAAATAAAGTTTTATTAACTAAACTTTAAGCACTTTTACAAGGAGGATAAAATGGCGGAAATTTTTAATTTTTTAAACGAAGTTGAGAAAAGAAGAAAAGTAAACGAATTTACTCTTTTGTTGGAAAGAGCGTCAAGATCAAAAAAGGAAATTTTTAAGGAAGAAAAAGGTTTTATAATTTTAAAAAATGAATTTGAAAATTTTTTTGCATCACAAATGAATTCATTTTTGATTAACGAAAAAAAGATTGCCGAGGATATCTTTTTATGCGTACTTTATGTTTCTTCTTTAATTAAAAAAAGACTTTCCAATCAATATTCTTTTGATTATATTATTGATTATTTTTTGAAAGGATTTGAAAAAGAGAATCCTTTATTTTTTCAAGAAGGAGGTGATTTCTGTTATTTTATTTGCGTATTTTTCCCGGAACTGTTTGAAAAAAGAGGTTTAGATGATTACGGTTTTGATATGGGGCGTTTTTTGTATTATCAGTTTTATTTGATGAGTGAACAAGAAATTGCCTATCATATGTCAAGAAATTTTAAAGAAATGGTTGAAATCGGTCAAAAATGTTTAAGATGAAAAAATAAAAAAGAGGTTTTTAAAACCTCTATTTTTTTGTTTATTTTTTGGAATCATAAATGATTCTCTGCTATTTTATTTTCCCAAATTTTTTATTACTAATCGGAAAAAATCATGGAAAGAAAGTGGTTTTTTTCTTTATAAAACTTTTTGATAATTTTTTT
>JALULG010000136.1 GCA_027040785.1 bacterium | reverse complement strand
ACAATATACAATTTGAATTTAAGAAATTTGTTTTTCTTTTTTCTTTGTTTGTAAAATTTTTTATTATTTTTTTTCTTTTGATTTTTTTGTTGATTTGTTTAAAGTCTCTTGATTTTTTATTTTAATAATGTATATTAAAGAGTTCTTTACAATTTACTAACCATTAATTGATAAAAGGAGAATAAAATGTCTCAGAATAATAAATTTTAGTTTATTCTTTGGAAATTAGGTCAGTCTATTGCTCGAGGATTTTTGATAGATTCCAATTCTTTTTTTTCTTTAAGTTTGTTTATAGGAAAAGAGGAGGAAATAAAAAAAGAATTAAAAGCTTTTTTGGGAGGATTAAAAAAAGAAATTGAAGACCTTTGTTTTGGAAATCTGGCTTATTTTTTGGATTTGAATTCCAAGCAAATATGCGATGAAAATTTTCAAAAGATTCGGAAAGTTTTTTTGAACTTAAATTTTGCGGTTTATTATTTTTTGGCCATAAAATTTTTTCTTGAAGAGTATCCTCAAAATTATTTTCTTTTTGAAATTTTAAAAGAAATAGAAAATTTTTTAGAGGATCTTTCGAAAAAAATCCCTTGGCACAGGTTTATTCCTTTGAATAAATATCGTTGTTTTATTCTTAAATTTTTTAATAAAGAGTATCAACGATATTTTCCTTGGTATGAAAAATGGTCTGATAAAGATCCGGCTATTTTTGAATACTTGATTAAGAATAATGGCTTGGAACACAAGGAATTGTGTCGGGCGGTTTTAGCTGATAAAGAATTTTATCGGTTACTTGTAAAATAAAACTAAACCATTGATTGGTTTTTAGGAACGATTATTATCGTTCCTTTTTTAAATATTTTTTTCGCCCCCTTATGTTATACTGAACATCTCAGTATCTCGTTTCTTTTATGTCATGCTGAATTTATTTCAGCATCTCATGGAAAAGAGTAAAACTTAAAATTCTCAAGACCCTGAAACAAGTTTAGGGTGACAGTGAATTGACACGAAATTACAAATCCTCCCACGTTATACTGAATCATCCCATGTCATGCGGAAATGTTGAGAGTAATATATGATTTTTTTAAATCAAAATATATTAAAAAATTATAAGAAAAATTTTTAAATATCAAAACTCTTGACAGGTTTTAAAAAATGATTTATATTTGTTATTGTAATAAAAAGAATTAAAAAAAATCAATCTGAATTTGGTTGAATGATTTTTTTGTTCTTTGAACTTTGACAATTAGACAGCAACAAGTAATAATTTCTTTAAAAGTTTTTAGTTAGTTTTAAACTCAAATATTTTATATTGAGAGTTTGATCCTGGCTCAGGGTGAACGCTGGCGGCGTGTCTAAGGCATGCAAGTCGAACGCCACACCTTTTAGTTTCTGATTCTATATAAATTATATTTATTGGAAATTAAAAGGTGTGGCGTGGCAAACGGGTGAGTAACACATTGGTAATCTACCCCAAAGACGAGAATAACCCATCGAAAGATGGGATAATACTCGATGTGTTCGTCATACATAAGTATTGACGAATAAAGCTTTTGCGCTTTGGGATGAGCCTATGGCTTATCAGCTTGTTGGTAGGGTAATGGCCTACCAAGGCGATGACGAGTAGCGGGCGTGAGAGCGCGACCCGCCTCATTGGGACTGAGACACTGCCCAAACTCCTACGGGAGGCTGCAGTCAAGAATATTCCTCAATGCACGAAAGTGTGAAGGAGCGACGCCGCGTGTCCGAAGAAGCCCTTCGGGGTGTAAAAGACTTTTCTCAGGGAAGAATCCCACACCTTTTAACTTTTGTGTTTATATATATTATATGTATTACGTGTATATTTTACAAAGTATTAAAAATCGAAATTTGTATATCGGTTTCAGTAATGATTTAAAAAGAAGATTCAAAGAACACAATGAAGGGAAATCAAATTATACAAAAAAATTTATGCCTTGGAAATTGCTTTATTATGAAGCATATTTATCAAGAAAAGACGCAATGAGAAGAGAGAGGCAGTTGAAAAAACATGCAAAAGCATGGGGGCAATTAAAAGGCAGAATAAAAGATTCAATTAATAAAAGTTAAAAGGTGTGGGATGACGGTACCTGAGGAATAAGGGGCTGCTAATCACGTGCCAGCAGCAGCGGTAATACGTGAGCCCCAAGCGTTACCCGGAATCATTGGGCGTAAAGGGTCCGTAGGTGGTTTAATAAGTTATTTGTCAAATCTTGATGCTCAACATCAAGACTGCAAATAATACTGTTAAACTTGAGACCGGGAGAGGCAAGCGGAACTGCAGGTGTAGGGGTTGTATCCATTAATATCTGCAGGAACACCAAATGCGAAGGCAGCTTGCTAGAACGTGTCTGACACTGAGGGACGAAAGCGTGGGGAGCGAATGGGATTAGATACCCCAGTAGTCCACGCCGTAAACGATGGATACTGAGCATTGGTAGTTTCGACCCTATCAGTGCTGTACTACCTAAGTTAACATCTTAAGTATCCCGCCTGGGAAGTACGGCCGCAAGGCTAAAACTCAAAGGAATTGACGGGGACTCGCACAAGCGGTGGAGCATGTGGTTTAATTCGATGATAAGCGAGGAACCTCACCAAGACTTGACATCCCGAGAATTCCGCCGAAAGGTGGAAGTGCCCCCTCACCTTTTTGATACCTTTATTTAAAGTAAAGGTGATTATAAACATAATTTCAAAGTAATTTGAAAAATGTTTGTATGACGCAAAATGGAAAAGGTGAGGGGGAACTCGGTGACAGGTGCTGCATGGTTGTCGTCAGCTCGTGCCGTGAGGTGTACGGTTAAGTCCGGTAACGAGCGCAACCCTTGCCCTATGTTAAATTTTTCATAGGGGACCGCCCAGCCCTTTGAACATAAGTTTTGTGTTTAAAGGGTTGGGAGGAAGGTGGGGATGACGTCAAATCAGCATGGCTCTTACGTCTTGGGCTACACACGTGCTACAATGGCCGGTACAAAGGGTCGCCAAACCGAAAGGTGGAGCCAATCCCATCAAAACCGGTCCCAGTTCGGATTGAGGGCTGCAACTCGCCCTCATGAAGTCGGAATCGCTAGTAACCGTGAATCAGCCTCGTCACGGTGAATACGTTCTCGAGTCTTGTACACACCGCCCGTCACGTCAAGGGAGCCGGTAGTACCCGAATGTCGATGTAGATCGGCAGAAGGTAAGACTGGTGACAGGGACGAAGTCGTAACAAGGCATCCGTAGCGGAAGCTGTGGATGGATCACCTCCTTTCTAGGGAGAAAATGTTGATTATAAAATCAACTTATTCGGTCGCCCGATTTATCGGGAAAGATTTTACGGCAAATCTGGGAGACAGATAGGAGTTATTTACTTGTTGCTGTTTAGTTGTTGAAGTGCCCCGCTTAAAGCGGGGTTTATAGTTTGCATTATTATCAAGCACCAGATTGCTCTAAATGTCCAACGGCATTTAGTGACAGTTTATTTACTTGCTTTTTTTAGAAAATTTGTTAAACTGAAAATTAATTTGTTCGGGCATATAGCTCAGTTGGTTAGAGCGCGTCGCTGATAACGACGAGGTCCCTGGTTCAAATCCAGGTATGCCCACTTTCAAAGGGGTGTTGATCACTCCTTTTATTTTGAACCTTTAATTTTATATTTAGGAGGTAAAAATGGCTAAACATCCTTTGTTTAATGAGATTCGGAATTTTTCAAATTATGATTTTGGCGATTTTCCCGTTTTGGAAAACAAGGCCTTTTATTCTGGAGAGACTTTTTATGATTTTGTTAAGAAAAGTTTAAGTGATGATTTGCGTAAAAAAGAAAATAAAGTTTGCTTTGTTGATTTTTCCAGGCCGAAAATTATCAGGGTTTCTCCTTTGTTGGATATATTTCGTTTTAATGTTTTTGCTCGTTATCGTATGCCGGAGCAAAAATTTTGGCAAAGACTGGATATAAATTTTCCTTATTATGCTTTGGCTGTTTTGAGTAATATTTATTATGTCTCGGAGGATGTCTTGTTTTATTTGGGAATGCAACGTTTTTTAGAGATTGAACTGAAAATAATCCAAAAAGAATTTTTTGATCGTTATTTTGCGGGCAAAATAGAAAATCATGCAACGTTAATGCTTCATAACGATTGTCCGAGGGTAGTATTTTTCTTGGAAAGTGAGGAAGATTTGATTCGTATGTTTTTAAAGGATCCTTTTAAACGGACCAGATTTGAAAATTATATTATGGAATTGCGAGAATATTTTCAAAATGCCACCAATGAAGATCTAATGAGAAGATATGCATTAGTTTCTTTAAAAAAATAAAATATACCCGTCGGATTTCCGACGGTTTTTATTTTTTCCGAAAATTTGCTAAAATATAAATGTTTAATGTTTTTAATAATAACTTTATGACTATTTTGGAAAGAATTGTTATCGGGCTTATTGGTGCCGGTATCGGTTATTTGTTGGTTAGATATTCCAATTGGTTTTATTATAATTTTGGTCCAATGGGTTTTGCGGAAAAATATTTTCGTATTTTTGGAGGCAGTAGATTGTTTTTTAAATTAATCGGTATTTTAGTTATCTTTTTTTCTTTTTTGATCATAGCGGGATTAAGCGGTCGTTTTTTATTGTTTGTAGCTTCATTTTTTAGATAATTTTATGTCAAAACTAAAAACAATAGCAATTTTAACAATCGGAGCGCTGCTTGTTTTGGCGCTTGTTTTTTTCTTCCTTTTTTCTCAGAAAAAAAGTTTTACTCCTCAAAACAAAGAAGTTCGGGGAGGGCAAAAAGATTTTGAACGTATTTTGAATAATCCGGAAATTAAAGGGCGTGTTAAGGAAATTGTTAAGCATTCTGAATTTAAAGAAGAAGGGGAGAATGCTCGGCAGAAAATTATTAAAGCTTTTGAGGCGGGTAAAATCAGTCGGGCGGAAATGTCGGTTTTGAAAATGACGGCTTATTTTGCTCCGGAGAAGTTAAGTAAGGAATACCAAGCTGATGTTGGCGTAGCAATGCCTCGCGCTTTGCGAGTTGATTTGCAAGAAATTATCAATAATTTTGATAGCTATTCGGATAAAGAAAAAGAATTTTTAGAGCCCTTTATTTTAGCGCCGGATAACCCTCAAAGTTTTTTTAATCCGGAAAACAAGCGAGAAGATTATTTTGACAAAAAACTTTCTTTTTTAAGCACCAAAACAGCCAAAGCTTATTCCGGTTATTGGGAGTCGGAAAAAATAAGCGCGCCAAACAGGCCGGATTCTTATGTTAAATTTTATATTCCCGGGCAAGTGAGTGATGACTATCTTAAAAGCGTGCATAAAAAATTTCAAGAAATCAGGGAAGCCTGGCAAAAGGCCTGGCCAAAATATGAAGAATATTTATCTCTTAAACCAAACGAGGGAGTGGATCTTTATTTGGTGAATTTAAGCGGTAATGATTATGGGATTACAAATTGCCGTAGAACCGGTTTTGGCAAAAATCATTGCCGTATTCAAATCAGCAAAGGATTAAGCGATAAAAAACTGCAAAGCACAGTTGTACACGAGCTTTTTCATTTTTTTCAATTTCATTACGATGATATGTTTTTTTACGGTGATAAGAGTGCCGACTGGCTAAGCGAGGCAACAGCTGTTTGGGCGGAAAATTATATTTATCCAAGTTATAATATGGAGCACGAATATTTAAACAGTTTTTTTGCTCGTTTAAACGAAGACCGCCTTAAATTTGATGGCTATTACGAATACGGCAGTTATATGTTTTTTTATTTTTTAGACCAATATAACAATGATCAAAATAATGTTATTAAAATTTTTAATGATTTTAAAAGCAATCATCAAGTTAGAAAAATATTAAGTAAAAAAATACCCGATTTTGACAATCTTTACGGACAATTTTCAATCTATAATTGGAATTTGTATCCCTTAAAGCAATACAAAGACACGCCTTCTTTTCCGGAAAGACAGCCGGAGGGAAAAAGTTTTGTGGTTGATATGTTGGATAATTCCGGAGACAAATTAAAAAAAGAATTTAAGCTTGCCAAAGGAGGAATGATTTATTATTATGTCGCCTTAAACTCGGACAGGGAAAAAATAAAGTATGTCAAAATAAAATTTGCCACCCCGATTGATGAAAAAATGCAAAAAAACGTTTTGCTTGAATTGGACGGTGATAATTGGAATTGGCAAAAATTAAGCAAAAAAATGGAGTGGGATTTTTGTCGAGATAAGCCGGAAGAAGACGCTGACGCTTTTGCGTTAATTTTAGCAAATTCTGATTTAGAAAATAAGAAAAATATCAAATTTGAAATTACTGCCAATGATAAATGCCCTAAAAAAACAGTTTCCAGTTTAAAAATAACAATTGATATAAAAGATAATACCGGCAATTATTCTTTTGATTCTTTGTTTGAAGCCAAACAAAAATTAAAATATAACCCCGAAGAGTCAGATGAGAACAGAAAAGTTTATGATATTTTGGAACAAACTTTATCGTGCCACAGCAATGAAAAAAACCATCAATCTTTTAATTTCGGACCGGTGCCGATTGAAAGCGGTTTTAGCGAAACCGAAGACGGGGAATTGCAAGAAAATTACAATCTTGGTTTTGCCGGGCAAATTTTCGTGGACACCAAAAAGAAAAAAGCCACCATTCGTTTGCGACCGAAAACCAAAAACAAAAAATGGATAACCCGTAAAAACAGTGATGGTATAACCATGCAAAAAGCCGACTGCAAAATGGTGCCAAATGATATTGTTGTGGATTATGACGGCTCCGGAGTTTTGCAAGGAAAAAAGACAATCGGTTCTTTGAGTTCTTTGCCGGTTCGGCATAGCAGTGGAGGCAAAGCGGATATTGTGGCGGAGTATTATTATGTTTTGCCGAAATAATTTTAAAAGAAATAAAAATCACCACTATAAAAAGGTGATTTTTATTTTCCGCTTTATTTCTAAAATAATAATATTTTTGTGGACGCGGGGGGACTTGAACCTCCGACCTCCACGATGTCAACGTGGCACTCTAACCGGCTGAGCTACGCGTCCCGGTAATTTGGTAGGTGTGGGTGGATTTGAACCACCGACCCCCACGTTATAAGCGTGGTGCTCTAACCCCTGAGCTACACACCCAAATTTTAAAGCCCGTTGTCGGGCTTTAATAAGTTTATTATATCACAAGAATATCAAGAATCAAGATTTTCTTTTATTTTCTTAATTATTTCTTTCTCAGCTTCAAGTAGTCCTTCGTTTTTAATTTCAATTTTAAAGTATTTATTGTGTCCTTTTGGTTCGTATTTGCTTAGCGCTGATATGATGTTAAAATTACTTTTGTTTTTAACAATTATTTTAATTATGTTTTCCGAATATTGGTAAAGTAAAACAGTTATTTTAGTTTTAGGCATATTTACTATCAATTCGTTGACTACGCCTTCCAGATGATTTTCATTTGTATTGGTTTTGGAAAAATCTTCTTTGGTGACTAATGACCAAACCAGTTCCCCGTTTAAATCTTCTTTTAACCTTGCCAAAACCCTTCCCCAAAGTTTTAATTCATTAACAGAATAAATTTGATAAAGGTGTTTGATGATTTTTTCTCTATCAGCTCCCAGAGAAATTAATTCCGCGACATTTGCCAAAGTTTCCGGGGTAACCGAAAGCGATTTAAAACTGTTGGTACAATCTATTATTCCCGTTAAAAGCAATTCGGCTATTTCTTTGTTGATTTCTTTTTCTTTGTTTTGTTTTTTGAATAATGAAAAAATTATTTCAGCTGTTGAACTGGCTGTTAATTCTACCAAATTTATTTGACCAAAATTTTCATTATTTGAATGATGATCAATATTTATTATCGGTGTTTGGTAAAAAAAATTTACATTATTTTCAAATAAAGTTTCCAAAGAATCAAGGTCAGAAGTATCTAAAACAAAAATAAGATCGTATTTTAAGCTTGGTTCTGAAACGCTAATGTCGTTTTTTTCAAAATATCCTTTTTTGGCTTTGATGATAATATCTAAAGATTTTTCTTTTTCTTCATAGCGAATGGAATCCGGCTGAGTTTTTTCCGTTTTTATATTAACAATTATTTCTTTATCTTTTTGAACTTTGTCTTTAATATATTCAATTTGCGGGAGAAATTTTAATTTTTCTTTAATTTTAAAATCATCAATGACAATTTCGCCGTTTTTTCCCATTTTTTTTAATAAATACAATAAAGAC
>JALULG010000135.1 GCA_027040785.1 bacterium | reverse complement strand
ACACTCCCCTTCAAACAAAAGAAGAAATCTCAAAAGAAATAAAAATCAATTTTAAAATTTCCAAAAATTCAATTTTCCAAAAAAGAGAGTCAAACAGAGAATTTTCTTCTCAAAGTCTTAAAGAAGAAAAAATTGCTGAACTCTTTTGGTCGGCTTTTGGAAAAAAGAAAAATAATAAATATACGGTTCCGTCCGGAGGAGCTTTATATCCGATAAAACTTTACCTTATTCAAATCAAAGAAAGCGGGGAACTAAAAAAAGGAGTTTATCAATGGAATGAAGATAAGCATCTGTTTAAAAAACTGAAATGGAATTATGATTTTGAAAAAATTTTTCAAACAATTAACGGAATAGAAAAAAAAGAAATTAAAAAAGCCATCGGGATAATGGTGCTTGGGGCAAATTTTTCCAGAAGCGTTCAAAAATATTCCAATAAGGCCTACCCTTTAATACTCTTGGAAGCGGGGCATATTATAGAAAACGCTTATTTATACGCCGGAAAAGAAAATATTGCTTTTGTTGAGGTTTTGGGTTTTGAAAATAAAAATTTAAAAAAAGAATTATTGATAGACGACAATATGGAAATAATTTCCTTGGGAATTTTTGGCAAAAAATAAAAAATATTAAGTGATTACGGCGCGCATTTGGCGCAAAAAGATCTGAATAAATTGGTACTTAAATAACGATCGCCTCTGTCGGGAAAAATAACAACAATTTTTCCTTTTTTTATTCTACGACTTAATCGTAAAGCTCCGGCCATCGCCGCCCCCGAAGACATACCGACAAAAAGACCTTCTTTTTTTGCCAATTTTCTGGTTATTTCAAAAGCTTTATCATCCTTGACTTTAATAATTTTATCTATCTTTTGAGGATTATAAATTTTTGGAACAATAGATTCCTCCATATTTTTCAAGCCCTGAATGGCATGATTTTTCATCGGCTCCACTCCAATAATTTTAATCTTCGGATTTTTTTTCTTAAAATATTGACTCAACCCCATGATAGTGCCGGTTGTTCCCATTCCGGCAACAAGATAATTTATTTCTCCTTTCAAATCTTTCCAAATTTCCGGAGCGGTTGTTTTATAATGAGCCAAAATATTCGCCTTTGAAGAAAATTGATCCGGAATAAAATATTTTTTCGGATTCTTGTTAAAAATTTTTTTAGCTTTTTTAATGGCGCCGTCCGTTTTAAATTTTCCGCAACTTAAAACAATTTCCGCCCCAAAAGCTTCCAAAACCTTTCGTCTTTCCATACTGACACATTCGGGAATAACCAGTTTTACTTTATAGCCTTTGGCCGCTCCGATCATTGCCAAAGCGATCCCCGTATTTCCGGAACTGGCTTCCAAAATAATTTTTCCTTTTTTTAATTTTCCGTTTCTTTCACCTTCTTCAACCATAAATTTAGCGGTCCTGTCTTTAACGGAACCGCCCGGATTAGCTCCTTCAAATTTTGCAAAAAACTCTATTTTATCATCACTAAAAAAACTTAATTTAATCAAGGGGGTATTCCCAATTGCGTCCAATAAAGTAAAATTTTTCATATCTATTCTAAAATTAACATTAAAGCCATCACTCCAACCCCTGCCAAAATGGAAAAAAACTGAATTAAAGATTTTTTCGGACTGTATTCTTTATGAAGTTCTGGAATTAAATCAGATCCGGCAATATAAATAAAACCGCCGGCAGCAAAAGGAACCAAGAATAAAGTTAAATTATCAATATAACCTCCTAAAATTAAAGCAAAAAAAGTTCCCAAAACAGCCGTTAAAGCGGTTAAAAAATTAAACAGCAATGCCTTTTTTTTAGAAAAACCGCCGTGAATTAAAACTCCAAAATCTCCAATTTCTTGAGGAATTTCATGTAAAATAATTGCCACACTCGTTGCTATTCCCAAAGAAATATCGGTTAAAAAGGCCGCTCCGATAATCAGACCGTCTATAAAATTATGAACCCCGTCTCCGAATAAATTCATATAAGCGAAAGGGTGGGGATGTTCTTTGCTGGTGGGAATATGACAATGTCGCCAAGAAATAAATTTTTCCGCCACAAAAGAAAACAAAATTCCTAAAATAACATAAAATGATAATAATGGAGTAAAACCATATTTTTCCACCGCCTCCGGCAATAAATGCAAAAAAGCTCCTCCAAACAAAGCGCCGGTTGAAAAACCGACCAAATAAAGAAGAATTTTTTTTAATTTTTTATCTCCCAAAGCCAAAGTAAAAATTCCCACAAACGAAACCAAACTAATTAAAAAAACACTTGTCAAAGAATATAAATAAATTTTTAACATATATTTAAATTATTTTTGGGCAATAATCTCTATAAAACTTGAAATATTTTCTTTTCCGTTTATCGCCAAATGTTTTGAAGAAGTTTTCCTGTTTTTTATTATTTTAAAATAAAACATTTTCTTTTGCAAATAAGTTTGAAAACATAAAAATAGATAAAGATAAAACCACAGATAAAAATCTCATTGTGCTTACCTCAAAGTAAAGT
>JALULG010000134.1 GCA_027040785.1 bacterium | reverse complement strand
TGATTTTAGAGATAAAAAAACTCTTAAAGAAATAATTGAAATTATTGATAAATTTTTAATGTATCGTTTGGATAAAAACATTAAAAGCAGAGTATTTATTTTAAAACAATAAAATTCGTTCTTTTAAAAAGGAGGGAAAATGAGGAGTGATATTGAAAGTACCATTAGACAATTGCTTTTTAAAGAAAATCAAAAAAGCATTGCAAGAGAAGAAATTTTTCTCATTAATTCTCGTAGTTTAGTTTCTTTAACAAGAAATATTGTTTTTCAGGCCGTTATTTCCGGCTTGGCAATTAAACAATATTCGGAATTGGGTATTATTGTTCCGGAAAGAGGAGGGGTTTCTTTTTCTGAAATATTAACTGATTGTTTTAAAGAGTTAAATCAAAGGATTAATTTTTTTCCGGCAAAGATTTTTCTTTCCGAAAATGGTTGTAATATTGAAGAGAATTGTTTTTCTTTATACTATGGAAAATCCTTTATCGTTTTTGACGATATAGTAAATACAGGGGAAACAATTAGAAAAATTAATAAATTTTTAAATGAAAAATTATCATCTCAAATCGTTGCCGTTTTGTGTTTGATTGATAAAGGAGGGCAGAGTGCTGAAACTTTAGATGTTTTGCAATATTTTCCGGGAACAAGAATAAAATAATTTAATCGGGTGGCGACGCCCGATTTTTACTTGATAAAAAAGTTTTTTAATGTTAAGATACAAAAATCTTAATAATATTTATGAAATATTTTATCAAAACGTTTGGTTGCCAGATGAACGCCAGTGATTCGGAAAGAATAGCCGGTTTATTAAAAGAGCTTGGTTTTCAAGAAGCTTCAAAAATTCAAGAAGCTGATTTGGCTATTTTTAATTTGTGTTCGGTCAGGCAAACCGCTGTTGATAGGATTTACGGACAATTTAATTTAAAAAGCAATTTAAACAAATCCAAGAAAAAAACCAAAGTTTTTATTACCGGTTGCATTCTTGAAAATGATAAAAAAAAGATTAAAGAAAAAGTTGATGGTATTTTTGATATCAGAGAATTGGATAAAAGTTTTAAAAAAGAGATAATTAAAATTTTAAAAAACGAAAAAAACGATTTTAAAACAAAATTGTTGAATAATAGAGATTTGGAGGCGACTTATTTAAAAATCAGGCCAAAATATAAATTTAAAGATCAAGCCTTTGTTCCGATTATGACCGGTTGTGATAATTTTTGTTCTTATTGCGTGGTTCCTTATACGCGAGGGCGTGAATGGTCGCGATCAAAGGAAGAAATTTTAAATGAAGTTAAAGATTTGATAAAAAACAGTTATCAAGAGATTGTTTTGTTGGGGCAAAATGTTAACAGTTATAAAGGGAAGGACGAAAACGGGAAAGAGATTGATTTTGCCGATTTGTTAAAAAGTATCAATAATTTATCGGGAAATTTTCAAATTTCTTTTCTGACCAGTCATCCGAAAGATATGAGCGATAAACTGATTAAAGTTATTGCCAAAGGAGAAAAAATCAAAAAAGAAATTCATTTGCCTTTTCAGGCCGGTGATGATGAAATTTTGAAAAAAATGAATCGTAAATATACGCAAAAAGATTATTTGAATTTGATTGAAAAAATCAAAAAAGAAATTCCCAATGTTATTTTGTCAACAGATGTTATTGTCGGTTTTCCCGGGGAAACCGAAAAACAATTTCAAGAAACTTTAAAGGTGATTGAAAAAGTCGGTTTTAAAGAAGTTTTCATAAACAAATATTCTCCTCGTAAAGGAACAATTGCTTTTAAAAAATACCAAGATAATATTTCTTGGTCGGAAAAGAAACGTCGTTGGAAAGAAGTTTTTGATTTGGTGGAAAAAATAAACAATGTTTTATGAATTCTCAAAAAAAATTAATTGTTGTTCTCGGTCCGACCGCTTCGGGGAAGACTAAAATCGGAGTTAAATTGAGCGCCGAATTTAACGGAGAAATAATCAGCGCTGATTCTCGTCAAGTTTATCAAGGAATGGATATCGGCTCAGGTAAGGATTTGGCGGAATATAATTTTAAAATTTTTGATTTTAAAAGAAAGAAATATCGGACCGGAAAAATTCCTTATCATTTAATAGATGTGGTCAGTCCGCGTCAAAAATTTGATTTGGCAAAATTTCAAAAAATGGCTTTTCAGGCAATGGAAAAAATTTATCAAAAAAAGAAAATACCTTTTTTGGTCGGCGTGTGGTTTCAAAAGAGGTTATGGATATTTTTTATAATTATTCATGGCCAGGAAACATTAGGGAGCTTAGAAGTGTTATAGAATATGCCTTTGTAGTATGCGATGGCCCCACAATTTTAAAAGAACATCTGCTTCCAACCCTCATTAATCAGGTAAGTGCGAGAGACCAACTCCAAAATCAAGTAAAAGAGGTATATAATAATGGATTATACAATTCATCCCAGGATGAAGATAAACAAAGGCTTATTTGGGCATTGGAAAAGACAGGGGGTAATCGGACAAAGGCAGCAAAATTATTAGGAGTCTCAAGGGTCACTGTGTGGAAG
>JALULG010000133.1 GCA_027040785.1 bacterium | reverse complement strand
ACACTGCTTGACCTTAAAACCAACAAAAAAATTAAACACACAAAAAATTGTTTTATTTTTAAGAAAAATGTAGATTTGTTAAAACAAGCATAAATAACAACAATTACTAGCAAAAAAACTTGCATATCAGTTTTTTTTTTTTGATTTGCACTGTTATTGTATTACAAATGCGCGCTAAGTAATGACAATAAATTAGATATAATTATTAACACTAAAAACTTTAAATTAAAAAAAAAAATGTATTTATCCTATTAATAGCTCTATCATTGGTATTTATAGATGCGGTATCTTACAAAGCATATGGCTATGAAGATCCAGGTAATAAAGGTTGCAAATGGAAACAGATTACTAACTGGTATGGGGGTGTGGAATATGAGGCTTGTTTGAAAAATGGCGATGGGAATAGTTGTATATGTGGCAACGTAACCCGATAGAAAAATTATATTTAGGCAAGCAGTTTATGAATTAATTCGTAAACTGCTTGCCTAAAAAAATCATTAATTATGAAAAAATTATTATTGTTTAGTATTTTAATAATAACCCTCATCGTTTCTTGTAAAAAATCTATTAAAAAAGAACCTGTCAAAAAGATTTTAATAAATTTAAAAGACGAAGAGAAAACAGTTAAATGGAGTAATTTTTTTTCAAAAGAAATAAAGTTTATCCCCTTAGAAACTACGAAGAACGCTTTAATAGGCAAAATAACAAAAGTAAAAATCAGTGGTCAAAATATATACGTTTTAGATATGTTTATTGCAGGTAAGCTTTTTCAATTTGATTACAACGGAAAATTTACCAAAACCATTGGAACGATGGGAGATGCACCGGGTCAATATCAAAAACCTTATGATTTTGTTGTGGATAAAAATCAAATTGAGATTTTGGATAATGGGTATTATTTAATGGTTTATAATACTGATGGTGAGTTTATCAAAAGAAAAAAGCTTAAAAAATCTGCTTTTAATTTTGAGAAAGAAGCCAATAACTATTTTTTTATTAACGGAGACAGAAACTATTATTTAACATTGACCAACAAAGAATTAGAGCCTTATAAAGAAAAATTTCCTTTTATTTCAAGAACCGTCAACGCAGTTATACCTAATGGGATATTTAAACAGCAAGATACCGTATTGGTAAGAAGAAATCTAATAGATACTATATATGCCATTGTTCCCAAAAATAAATCCAATAAATTCAAAGTAATGCCATATAAATATATTGACTATGGTGACAAAAGTTTTAATGTTTATGACTATTTAAAGTCGGATAATATAGAACGTATTCTTCAAAAAAAACAACAAGATTATTGCAAAACCGGAATGTATATCGAGAACACAAAACATGCTGTTATATATTTTTCATATAAAGGAGACTTATGGATGTATATAAAATCTAAAAAAACCGGAAAACAAAAATTGTTTAAATTAAAAAACTCTGTAAATGATATTTCTTTTAACCCTTTAACAACCCATATTATTGGAAAATATAAGGATTATTTTATTTTTCAAATAGAACCATCCGATTTATTGAATGCCTCAGATTCAGAATTGAAGAAAAGCCCTGTTTATAAAAAATTAATAGAAGTTAGGCAGAAAATAGACGAAAAATCAAATCCGATATTAATGTTAGTTAAATTTAAGGATAATTTATAAATTTAATAAATACCCAATTAATGAGAAAAATTAATTTAAGTAGAACAAATACCGTGCTAATAGCATTATTGATTATTGTAATAGGTATAGGTTTACCGCGATATGTCAGACAACAAAAAACAATGAACCAATTGCATGAAGCAATTTCCAATGTAAATGATAATATTCATGATATTAAGCATTATTATTATGTTAAAGATTCTTTAAGCTTAGCATTAAGTAACATATCTTTTGCAGATATGAAGGGCATTTTAAATAATAGGCATTTTAAGTTAAAAGATCTTCTTTCTAACGATAGCCTTAAGATAGCAAATAAATATCAATTGTATATCCCCACAAAATCTTGTTTTGATTGTTTTGATTTTTTCTATAAAAAACTCTCTGAATCAGACTTTAACAAGCATCAATATTTAATTATGGCTGATGCACAAAATAGGAATAAAATAGAAGTTTTAAGTAAACGTTATAAGTTTAAAAATCAAAAATTTTTCGTTAAATGTAAAAATAACCTATTTGAAGCGTTTTCACAACCGATATTTGTAAGTTTTAGCAAAACAGGAACAATTAATAACATTTTTGTAGTAGATAAATTAAACCCTGAACTTATTGATTATTTTATTAATTCGATTTTGAAACAGCAATCATATAACTTTCAATGTGTCGATAATTAGAACCAAAAAAAATAATTATTCTTATGTTAATATGGGGGGAAGTGTATTTTTATTTGAATATGATTGTAATAAAAAAGGCTTTATATTGAAAAATAAAAAACAAGGTGCAATATAGTTACAAAAAAGAGAGCCTGTGTAAAATATTGTGTAAACGAGGAGAAATTACCGGTCAATCCGGAATTCTTGTTTTTTATGACAACAGCAAATACAACATCACCGTATTAAAAGCCGT
>JALULG010000132.1 GCA_027040785.1 bacterium | reverse complement strand
CCTAAAACTCTTAATTCCATGATGCGTATAGCATCATTCATAATCGTATCGTCAGGCTTTTTTCTTCCTCTTTTGTTTCTATCGTTTTGTCTACTCAAATTTTACCTTCTTGAAGTTGTTTCGCTAATTTTACCATAAATTCATCTTGTGTAAGATTATACTGTTCTTTATTACGTCTATCACGAATGGCTACTGTGTTATTTTTTACCTCTTCGTCCCCTACTATCACTACATACGGCACACGCTGCTTCTCTGCATTACGTACACGTATATTAAGACTGTCATTTTTGTCATATACTTCAGAGTCTATACCTTCTAAAAGTAACTGTTTCTTAAGACCATAAGCATAATCAGCATGACTATCAGAGATAGGAACAAAGATAATTTGTGTTGGTGCCAAGAAAAATGGAAACTCTCCTGCATAGTGTTCAGTCAGAATACCGATGAATCTTTCAAACGAACCTAAAATAGCACGGTGAATCATCACAGGTTGCTTCCGGCTGTTATCTGCGGCTACATACTCTACCTCAAAACGCTCAGGTAGGTTAAAGTCTACCTGTATTGTTCCACATTGCCATTTACGTCCAATAGCATCTGTAATTTTAATGTCAATCTTCGGCCCATAAAATGCTCCACCACCCTCATCTATAGTATAAGGTAAGTTATTGCCATCAAGGGCATCTTTAAGGCCTTGGGTAGCTATCTCCCATACTGCATCTTCACCAATGGCTTTTTCTGGTTTCGTTGCAACTTCCATACTGTACTCAAATCCAAAAAGTTTCATCACAGAGTCTACGAACTCAACAACTTCTAGTACTTCTACTGCAATTTGATCTGGTTCACAGAAAATATGTGCATCATCTTGTGTAAATTCTCTTACACGGAAAAGTCCATGAAGCACACCAGATTTTTCATGACGGTGAACCACACCATATTCATAATACTTTAGTGGTAGGTCGCGGTAAGACTTGGGTGTTTGTTTAAAGACTTGAATATGCCCTAAACAGTTCATAGGCTTGATACCATACTCTTGTTCATCTATCGTCGTAAGATACATATTTTCACCATAACAAGCATAGTGCCCTGAGGTTCTCCACATATCTGCTTTAAGAATTTCTGGACCACGTACAGGTTCATAGCCTCTTGTGAGGTGTGCTTTATGCAAGATACTTTCTAGTTTATAACGAAGCTTCGCACCTTTTGGCATCCAAAAAGGAAGTCCTGGCCCTGCAGATTCATCAAACATAAAAAGTTCCATCTCTGCACCGATTTTTCTATGGTCACGTTTTTTTGCTTCTTCCAACATGTGAAGATGTGCTTTAAGTGTCTCTTTATCTGCAAAAGCGATACCATAAATACGTGTAAGCATTTCTGCTTTTTCGTCACCACCAAGATAAGCACCCGCAACACGTGTGAGTTTAAAATTATGTAAAAAACGAAGTGCTGGTACATGAGGTCCACGACAAAGGTCTTCAAAGTCTCCTTGTTTATACACAGATAATATATCATCTTCGATACGAGACATGACCTTTTGTTTTAAATCATCATTGGAAAACTTTTCTAAGGCTTGTGCTTTACTCATCTCGTACTTTTCTATCTTGTACTTTTTCTTGATGAGTTCTTTCATTTTCTTTTCAATGGCTTTTAGGTCACCCTCACCTATGGTCTCATCTACTCTGAAGTCATAGTAAAAACCTTCCTCAACTACTGGACCTACAAAGAACTGTGAATTAGGATAAAGTTCTGTAATAGCCTGAGCCATAAGGTGTGCAGTAGAGTGCCTTACTATCTCTAGTGATGCATCTGAGTTATCATACTCTATGGGAGTTTCTGTACAGTTTTCACCTGCACTCTGTGTGTCTATAATGTTGCCTTGGTTATCTATGTAACCTATAAGATTTTCGCTCATGTTATGCCTTTATGTAAACGCAGCTTACTTTGCCCGCGTTAAAAATGCCATGATTATAGCGAAAAGTTAAAAAGAATCCTCTGAAGACTTAAGCTCTTCATAGAAAACATGATAGGTGTCATTTCGTTTTTTTGCAAGATACATCGCTTCATCTGCATATTTACGTAAAAAAGTCTCTGATTTACTATCATCTGGGTATAAACTCACTCCGATACTTAGCTCAATTAGTACCTCTACATCGCCTACACTATGAGTTCCAATCGTTAACTTTTCTAATTTTTCAAGAAACTTCGCTAAAAATACTTTTTTTCTTTTGGTAATAATAACAAATTCATCTCCACCCAAGCGCGCAAGCATGTCTTCTTCGTCTATGCTTTGGGAAAGTCTTTTTGATACTTCAATAAGTACCTCGTCTCCTACATCATGCCCATAGGTATCGTTGATGGCTTTAAATTTGTTTAAGTCTATAAACAGGAGGGCAAAAAATGTATTTTCTTTTAAGAGCCTTTTCATAAAGGTATCATATGATTTTCTATTGGGGAGTTCAGTCAGTGTATCAAAATTTGCATCATGGGTAGAGTTTATGAGTGTTTCATGAAGTTCTTCTTGTTTTTCATGCATATTTACCATTTTTTTCAAATAAAACA
>JALULG010000131.1 GCA_027040785.1 bacterium | reverse complement strand
CAATATGAAGTCCTATACCAAAGCCACCTTCACTTTTATTGGCTCGTTTAAACCGCTGCATAATCAGTTTTAAGTCTTTCTCTTGTATCCCAATACCTGTATCACACACAACTAAAATCTCTTTATTTAGTATCACTTCAAGTATCCCATCATGCTTATTATACTTGATTGCATTGGAGATAAGGTTATCCACCAGTCTAATGGCATCATTTTTATCAATTTGCAATACAACCTCAGGGGCAATATTTAAAATAGTTTTTACTCTCTTGGCTTCTACCATAGAAGTAAAATAAGCCATCCGTTCATGTACTAAATCACTCATATTGACTGCTTTAATTTGCCTATGGTACTGATGATTAAGATTTAAATAGGTTAAATCATCATAAATACGACTTAACGTTTTAGATGCTATCTCTATACGCTTGAGTTCACTCTTATTTTCTTCATGTTTACCAAAGGTTTCTATCATTTCCACATTGGTAAGTATGGTACTTATAGGCGTGTTAAGTTCATGGGTAGTGTCTTGTATAAAATGATTCATTTTTTCTAGAGATTCTTTCATCGGGGCCACAAACAAACGTCCCAAAAAGTAACCTAGCAACGTAAAGAAAAGACCTGCTGCCAACATAAAAAGAAGTATATCTCTTTGCAGATTTTTTATAGGCAGATAATTTGTTTTTTTTGAAAGCAGTAGGTAGGTAGCTCCTAAATAATAAGGCTCTATCTTTGTCATATAATAGAGTCTGTCCTTCTCTCTTTCTTCTAAACCTTGTGTAGACTTCATCGTACCAAAAATATATTTTTTATCCAAATCATAAATTGCAGATTTTATCTCTTTTGCGCGAGGGTAATATAGTCTATCATCATTCGATTGATGCATCGCTCTAAGTTTAGACTTTAATCCTTCTGCTTCATATTTAAGTACTTCATGTTGCTTGTCAAGCAAATGATGTTTGGCTGAGATATAAAATATCCAAGAGGCTAAAGAAAAAAGAAGCAATGTAGACGCTAGATAGATTACTAAAAATCGGACTAAGCTTCTTTTTTCACTACTTAACAAAACGATATCCTATATTCTTAATCGTTTCAACCTTCTCTTTCCCTATTGCTGCACGTATCCTCTTAATATACGTTCTCAATGATCCCGGACTTGGTTCTTCATCATATTCCCAAAGCGTTTCATTAATTTTTTCATACTCTAAAAGTTCATTTGGATGTTGCAAAAAGAGGGAAAGAAGTTTTAACTCTTTGGTTTTTAACCCTATTCTTTCATCATGATGTGTAAGTGTCAATTCCTTGATATCAAAAAGAAGCCCATCTCCTAAATCTATTTTTGGTTCATGGGTACCAAAAGAGCGTTTAAGTAAAGATTCTACACGGACCAGTAGCTCTTTCAATGCGAAAGGTTTACGTATATAGTCATCACATCCTAAAGCAAATCCTTTTTCAACATCTTCAACACTGTTAAGGGATGTAATAAAAATAGCTGGCGTCTCTTTACCTTCAGAACGCACATTTTTTAAAAAGTCAAAGCCACTTACATGGGGTACTTTGACATCTAATAACATTAAGTCAATATGTTTTTCATAAGCAATTTCTTCAACTTTTAAACCATCATACGCTACGTAGACTTCATACCCTTTGAGTTCAAGAAACTGTTTAACTGTCTCATTAAGTTGCATGTCATCTTCTAAAAGTAAAATGGTTGGTGTCATTTATCTTCCTTTACTGGCTTGTCCACCCTGCTCTTTTACATTGCCTTTGCCTCGAAATCCACTCGGAGGAAAGTTATCATACATCCATGATGCAATCGTTTGTAATTCTTCTTTACTTACATTCCCTTTTTGTGAGGGCATTAATCCAAAACGTTTAATCTTTTGTGGCATACATACTGCTTTTGAAGCCTGAGGATTCAACGCATACTCTGTTACAAACTTGACAGCTTCTTCTTTTGTGCCATACGTCATTTTTACATGTCGCATAACACCCATCACTGGAGGGGCTACTAATGTTGATTTGTCACTTGGACGGGTAGTCACATGACATGCTGCACACTTTGCTTCAAAAAGTGTAGCACCCTCTTCCGCATAAACAGAAGGGGACAATAGCATACCCCCACTCACTACCAACAGCTTCATTGCTAACTTCATAATTATACCTTTATATTTATATATTAAGTATCATAATACATTAAGATGAACTCTCTATGAACTCTCCCATGCCATAAGAGTATCTTAAAGAAAAGCGTACAGCTTTTATCAATACATTCATGGCAAAAGAGAGAAAGCTTTTCGTAGGAAAGGGAAGTACCCTTTTCTTACATAGTGCAGGAGATAGCACCTCCAGTGTTTAGTTATAATTATGCAACTTTCTTTGAAAATATCATATATAAAATAGGTAAAATAATCAACGTAAGTATCGTTGAACTTACTAACCCATTAATCACAACAATCGCTAGTGGTCGTTGTATCTCAGAACCTGGTCCGGTAGAGAACAACAGAGGTAAAAGCCCAAATGCTGCGATGATGGCTGTCATTAGTACAGGTCTAAGCCTTTTTAC
>JALULG010000130.1:757-8377 GCA_027040785.1 bacterium | reverse complement strand
GAAAAATACAATACAAAAGTTTTACCGGCACTAAAAGAAAAGTTTGCTTATAAAAATGTTTTTCAAATTCCGAAAATGGAAAAAATTGTTGTTAATGTCGGAATAGGATCTCAAGTTAAAGATTCAAGTTATCTTGATTTGGTCAGAAAAACTTTAACCACTGTTACTGGACAAATGCCTGTGGAAAATAAAGCACGCAAATCTATTTCCGGTTTTAAAATAAGAGAAGGAATGGTTGTTGGTATGTCGGTTACTTTAAGGGGTAAAAAGATGTATGATTTTATGGATAAGTTGATAAACGTTTCGTTGCCGAGAGTTCATGATTTTCGGGGCATTTCTTTAAAAAGCGTAGATCAAAATGGGAATTTAAATATTGGAATAAAAGAATATATCATTTTTCCGGAAATTCATATGGATGATGTTGAACGAATTCACGGTTTGCAAGTGGTGGTTACCACTACCGCCAAAAACAGAGAAGAAGGAATAGAGTTGTTTAAATTATTGGGAATTTTATTTAAAAAATAATTAAATTTATAATATGGCTACAAAAGCACAAATTGCAAAATCAAAGAAAAAACCAAAATTTTCCACCCGAAAAGTAAACAGGTGTTGGCGTTGCGGAAGAAGACACGGTTATATGAGAAAATTTGAATTATGTCGAATTTGTTTTAGGGAATTGGCAAGAGACGGGGAAATTACCGGAATTAAAAAATCAAGTTGGTAAAATTAATTTAATAATTAATACAAAAAGAATTAACATAATAAAACTATGACTGATCCAATAGCAGACATGCTAACTAGAATAAGAAATGCTTTAGCTGTTAGAAAAGCTCAAGTTGTTATTCCTTTGTCAAAAATAAAATTGAATATGGCTAAAATATTGGAAAGAGAAAAATGGATTGAAAAAGTTGAAACAAAAAATAATGAAATTATCATTTCTTTAAAGTATGAAAATTCTTCTCCTGCTATTACAAAATTGAAAAGAATTAGTAAACCGGGCTGTCGAGTTTATGTAAAGCATACGGAATTGCCGATTGTTTTGGACGGTTTGGGGATTGCAATTATTTCCACTCCGCAAGGATTGATGACCAACAAAGAAGCAAAAAACAAAAAGGTCGGAGGAGAGGTTTTGTGTGAAATATTTTAATTAATAATTAAATTTATATATGTCAAGAATCGGGAAACAACCAATTACAATTCCAAACGGGATAGATGTTAAAATTGCCAATAATGTGGTAACTGTAAAAAATTCCAAATGTAAACTTCAAGAAAAAATCAATCCTTTGGTTAAAATTGAAAAAAAAGATAATGAAATTATTGTTAAGATTGATAATATTAACAATAAAAAAGAAAAATCTTTTTGGGGGCTTTCCAGAACTTTGATTGCCAATATGATTGAAGGATTGGAAAAAGGATTTGAAAAAAAACTGGAAGTAAACGGAGTTGGTTATAAAGTAGCTTTAAGCGGTAAAAAGCTTACTTTAAATGTCGGTTATTCTCATCCGGTAGATTTTGAGTTACCGGAGGGTATTGAAGGAAGCGTTGAAAAAAATATTATTACCATTAAAGGTTGTGATAAGCAGTTGGTTGGACAAGTTGCCGCTCAAATCAGAAAAATAAGAAAACCGGAACCTTATAAGGGAAAAGGTATAAAATATCTTGATGAGGTTATCCGAAGAAAAGCCGGAAAAACCGCTAAAACTGCCGAATAATAAATAAATATCTATATGAAAGACCACAATAAACAAAAATCACTCAAAAGAATTAGACGAAAAAACAGAGTTAGATCTAAAATTTTTGGTACACAAGAAAGACCAAGATTTTCTGTCTTTAGAAGTAATAAATATATTTTTTTGCAATTAATTGATGATCAAGCGGGAAAAACTTTAGTGAGTGCTAAAGATTCTGATGTAAAAGATATTAACAAAATCAAAGGAAAAGTAAAAAGAGCTTATAAAGTTGCTAAGGTTTTGGCGGAGAGAGCTAAACAGAAAAAAATAGAATCTGTTGTTTTTGATAGAAACGGATATAAATATCATGGACGAATAAAAGCGGTTGCTGACGGAGCGAGAGATGGTGGTTTGAAATTTTAAATTATAAAGTATTACTAAATATTATAGTTATGATAAAAAGTAAAAAATTTACAAAAAAAGAAAAAGAATTTGACCAACAAATTGTTGACTTGGCAAGAGTTACCAGGGTTATGGCTGGAGGGAAAAGGTTGAAATTCAGAGCCACTGTTGTTATTGGAGATAAGAAATCAAAAGTCGGTTTCGGAACCGGAAAGGGGGCTGATGTAACAATCGCCATTTCCAAAGCCGTTAAAGAAGCGGAAAAAAATATGATCAATACCCCTATTTTTAAAGGAACCATTCCTTGTGAGGTTACGGAAAAATTTGGTGCAGCCAAGGTATTTTTAAAACCGGCAAAGCCGGGGACGGGAATTATTGCCGGTAGTTCCGTAAGGACGCTTTTGGAATTGAGCGGTTTACAAGATGTTGTTGGAAAAATTTACGGTTCAAAAAATAAAATTAACAATGTTAAAGCGACTATGAACGCTTTGCAAAAATTAGCCAAACCTTTAGAAAAAAGAAAGAAGAAAGAAGTTAAAAAAGATAAAAAACAAGGAAAAACGGAAAAAACTGTAAAAAATAAAAAATAATTTATTGATTATATGGCATTAACATTACACAATTTAAAAGTGGCAAAAGGATCTTCTAAAAAAAAGAAAAGACTTGGAAGGGGAAACTCTTCCGGACATGGTAATTACAGCACTCGTGGTTTAAAGGGACAACGTGCTCGTTCCGGCGGTAAAGGCGGTTTAAAAAGATTGGGGTTAAGACCGATTATTTTGGCTACTCCAAAAAAGAAAGGATTTAAAAGTTTGAAAGAAAAAAATCAAGTTGTTAATTTGGCTGATCTGAATTCAAATTTTAAAGACGGATCTTTGATTAATCCAACAACTTTACTTAAAGTCGGCTTAGTAAAAAGCGCCAAATCTCCGATAAAAATACTTGGAAACGGTGATTTAAAATTAAAAAAGTTGGTTTTTAGCGGAGTTGCTTTCAGTGAAAGCGTTGAAGAAAAGATTAAAAAAGCGGAAAGCAAAATTGAAAAATAGATTACTAAAATATGTTAAAAAAAATAATTCAGGTATGGAAAATTAAAGAATTAAGAAATAAGATTTTCTTTGTTTTAGGAATTTTAATTATTTTTAGAATTGCCGCTCAAATACCTATTTCGGGGGTAAACGTTAACGCTTTAAAAAATTATTTTTCCAACAATCAATTTTTGGGTTTGATAAATATTTTTACCGGTGGAGGAATGAGTAATTTTTCAGTTGTAATGTTGGGGATTGGTCCTTATATTACTTCTTCAATCATTTTTCAGTTATTAACAATGATTATTCCCAGCTTGGAAGAGATGAATAAAGAAGAAGCCGGACGACAGAAAATTAATCAATATACCAGAATAGCGACCGTGCCATTAGCCGCTCTTCAAGCGTATGGAATGATTGCTTTATTACAAAAAACATCTCGAGTGCCGATTATTACCAACCTAACATTATGGAAATATTTTACAATGATTTCCACAATAGTTGCCGGAACAATGTTTTTAGTGTGGTTAGGAGAGCTGATAACAGAAAAGAAAATCGGTAATGGAATTTCAATAATGATTTTTGCCGGAATTGTTGCCGGAATTCCAATGTCTGTTGCGCAAAAGATAGCCACTTTTGACCCAACTCAAATTACCACTTTAATTTCTTTTATAGTGATTGCAATTATTACAACCACTTTTATTGTTTATATTACCGAAGGACAAAGAAATATTCCGGTTTCTTACGCCAGACAAGTAAGAGGTATGAAAACTTATGGAGGCACGGAATCTTATTTGCCACTTAAAGTTAATCAGGCCGGAATGATTCCGATTATTTTTGCCATTTCCATTATTATGTTTCCTCCGATGATTGCTCAGTTTATGTTAAGATTTCATAGTCAATGGATTTTAAATTTAGCTAATTTTATTATTGATAATTTTAGGCCGGGCAGTTTGACTTATGGAGTTTTGTATTTTATATTGGTAGTTGCTTTTACTTATTTTTATACGGCAATTATTTTTCATCCAAATCAAATTGCGGAAAATTTGCAAAAGCAAGGAGCTTTTATTCCGGGAATTAGACCGGGAAAAATGACCGAAGAATTTTTAGCCAAAACAATGCATAGAATTGTTTTTACGGGCGCTCTATTTTTGGGCTTGGTGGCTATTTTGCCTCTGATTTTACAATATATAACCAAAGATCCAACCCTAACAATTAGTGGGGCTAGTTTATTGATTGTTGTGGGAGTTGTGATTGAAATTATAAAACAAATAGACTCTCAATTGACAATGAGAGATTATGAGGGATTTTAAATTTTTGATAAATAGGAGAATATAAATACCTGTTAATAAGCAGGTATTTATTTTTATACCTCCCTGTCATGTTGAACATTTTAGTGTTTCGTTTTCCCCATGTCATGCTGAATTTATTTCAGCATCTCGTTTTCCCCTGTCACCCTAAATTTATTTCAGGGTCTCGTGGAAAAGAGTAAAACCTAAAATTATAAAAAAATAACCTCAAAACAATGACTAAAAAAAATCTCATCACTTTAACTTTAATATTCACAATTATCCTTATTATTTCAGGAATAAGCCTTTTTTTATTTTTAAATAAAAAAGAAAGTAATCAAAAGATGAACAAAAATAATAATAAGCAAGAAATAAAAAAAGAAGAAACAATTATTAACGGAATTGATATCGCTAATTGGAAAACTTATCGCAATGAAGAATATGGTTATATGATTAAATATCCCAATGATTGGAATATTAGAGAATTAAAAATAGGCGCTTCTTTTAAAAAAGGGGGGGGTGAGATTCTTGTTGAATCGTGGCCCATTTTTGGTCATTTTGCAAACCTTCCTTTAAAAGAATATATAGAAAATACCGGTTCCGGTATTCAAGACTATGATTCAATTCATTCTATTAAAGAAGTTAAAACAAATACAGGAATTATCGGTTATGAGGTAATATGGAATATAGATCCTGATTCTTTTGTTAAAAAAGATTTTTCTGATCCAATAATATATTTTGAGGTTAAAAAGCAAGATGTTTTAAAAGATGCGAAAACCATTCAAATTTCATATCGTTCCACTCCCAATGATTATTCTAAAAAAATATTCAATACAATGATCAAAACCTTTGATTATCTAAAGTAAATAAAATTATTCTAAAAAAAGATAAAACATTTTTATCTTTTTGATTGAGTAATTTTACTCAAAAAAAGAAAAAGAAAAACAAAAAAGGAGGTTTTAAAAATGGCACATAATGAAATTATAAATTCACACAAGGTGAAATGTTTCGGTATAACAAGAGATAATAAAAAAGTTTTAAAAGAACCGGAAGATGTTATTGTAAAAATTTTCAAATCCGGCAAAACCAAACCTTTGTGTAGATATTTTAAACTCGTTGACAATATGCATATTTGCAATTCTCTCCAAGTAAAGTCCGATGATTTTATGGATTTTGGAGATTGCCCATTTTACTCAGGGTAGTATCATAAGATTTTACAAGAGGTTCTTTATAGAACCTCTTTTTCATGGGGCTGTCACCAAACCCCAATTTTCGCCAATTTTCTTAAATTTTGCCTGCAACTTGTTAAAAAAATTCATCAAAAACGGGATTTGGTGGCAGTCTCTTTATAATTTCGAAATATTTTTTTCTCAGGTGAAAATTAATCTATATTTTAATCTATATTTTAATATAGATTAAACAATCCTTGATTTATTATACTCTCTTTGTTAAGATGTAATTATCTTAATAATATAATTTTTATTTATGAAAATAATTTTTTTAGGTTCTCAAGCGTCCGGGAAAGGAACTCAAGCCATTTTATTGTCAAAAAAATTAAATATTCCTCATATCTCCACCGGTGATATTTTTCGAGCCACTATAAAATCCGGAAATGAATTGGGGCGAACTTTAAATGAATATATCAGCAAAGGCAGTTTGGTTCCGGATGAATTAACCAACAAAGTTATTGAGGAAAGATTAAAAAAGGAAGATGTTAAAAATGGCTATATTTTAGATGGTTATCCGCGAACTTTTGAACAAGCTGTTTTTTTAGATAAAATTCAAAAAATTGATAAAGTTTTTGAGATAAATATTTCCGACGAAGAAGCGATAAAAAGAATTTCCAATCGTAGATCTTGTTCTTGCGGTAAAACTTATAATTTATTATATAATCCGCCCAAAAAAGAAGGTATTTGCGATTTGTGCGGTAAGCCGTTGTTTGTCAGAGAAGACGATCAGCCGGAAACGGTTAAAAAAAGATTAAAATTATATCATCAAAAAACAAAACCTTTGATTGATTATTATAAAAAACAAGGCGTTTTAATAACGGTTGACGGTGAAAGGCCGATAGAAATTATTCATCAAGACATTTTAAACATAATCAAAAAGAAATAATGTAAAATTATGATAATTATTAAAACGAAAGAAGAAATTGATTTAATTTATCGGGGCGGAAAAATTTTAAATAAAATTTTAAGTAAAGTTATTGAAAACACCGCCGAAGGTGTTAGTATAAAAGACTTGGATAAAATGGCTGAAAGGTTGATTTTAGAACAAGGAGGTGTGCCTTCTTTTAAAGGTTATCGGTCTCATAGAAACGAAGATGCTTTTCCTTCAACAATGTGTATTTCAATAAATGATGAAGTTGTTCACGGGGATGGCACCAGAGACATTATTTTAAAAAACGGAGATATAGTTGATTTTGATATTGGAATGAAATATCCCAAAGAAAACGGTCTTTATACGGATATGGCCAAAACGGTTGGAGTTGGGAAAATATCCAAAGAAGCTCAAAAATTAATTCAAGTGACCGAAGAATCATTATTTTTGGGAATTAAAGAAATCAGGGCAGGCAATAAAATTAAAGATATTGAAAGAGCTATTCAGGATTATGTTGAAAAAAATAATTTTTCAGTTGTTCGCAGTTTAACCGGGCATGGGGTTGGAAAAAAAGTGCACGAAGATCCAATGATACCGAATTATGTTGAAGACAGATTTGGTAATATTGAATTGCAAGAAGGAATGGTAATTGCCATTGAACCGATGGTGAACGCGGGTGGATATGAAGTTGAAACATTGGATGACGGTTGGACGGTTGTTACGAGTGATGGTACTTTGTCCGCTCATTTTGAACATACGGTAGCCGTTCTTAAAGACGGTTATAAAATTTTAACCAAGTAATATGGAAAATGAGCGAGTAAAAAAAGTTTTGGGAATTGATTATGGTGATAAAAGAATCGGTTTGGCAATCGGTTTGGTGGAAAATAAAATGGTTATCCCCTTCGGTGTTTTGGAAAATAGTGAAAATTTTTTTGATGAATTAAATAAGATTATTGTTGACGAAGAAATTGATTTGATTGTTGTGGGCGCGCCATTTTCTTTAAAAAACATTGATGAAAAAAATGAACAGTTTAAAAAAATTGAAAAAATAATTTTGGAAATTAAAAATAAAACTCAAAAATCGGTTTTTTCTTTTGATGAAAGATTGTCCAGTAAATTAGCTCAGAAATTAAC
>JALULG010000130.1:0-747 GCA_027040785.1 bacterium | reverse complement strand
TTTGAAAGGAAAAAGAGATGATGTGGCCGCTCAAATAATTTTGGAAGATTATTTTAAAAAAAATTATTCTTAATATGTATTTGAATACTTCCGGTATAATTTTAAGAAAATATGACTTTCGCAACAGCGATAGTTTTTTTTCTGTTTATACTTTGGATGGTGGCAAAATAAAAGTTTTAGCCAGATCAGCCCGAAGCGTCAAAAGCAAATTGGGCGGTCATTTGACTTATTTTTCAATTATTGATTTAATGATTGCTCGAGGGAAAAAATTTAATCATATTGGCGGGGCTCTCAGAGAAAAAGACTTTTTTAATATTAAAAATAATTTGGGAAAATTAAATTTGGGGTTTTACGGATTGGAAATTACGGATTATTTTATTAAAGAGGGAAAAGTTGATGAAGGAATTTTTTTTCTTTTAAGCGAATGGATGCTTTTACTTGATGAAAGTGAGAATTATCAAAAATCTTTATTGTTAACTTATGTGTATATTTTAAAGTTATTGAGTGTTTTGGGTTATCAACCGGAAGTTTCCGAATGTCTGAAATGTAAAAAAGAAATTGATGATAATTTTTATTTTGATTTTTTAGGTGGAGGTGTTGTTTGCAATTCTTGTTTACTTGACAACAAAAAACATACCGTTAAAATTAAAAAAGAAAATCTGGTTTTTTTAAGGGAAATTGAGTTTAAAAAAATAAATGAAATTAATTTTGATTTTAGAGATAAAAAAACTCTTAAAGAAATAATTG
>JALULG010000129.1 GCA_027040785.1 bacterium | reverse complement strand
ATAATAAAAAAATTATACTTGATAGTGATGGAAACTATACTAAAATTTTAACAAAATAAAATATTTTTATGGATTCTATAAAAAAAGCTTATCAAGAATCATTAAAATTACTTAAAAAAAATTCCACTAAATTTGGAATTTTGGCAAGTTCTTATTCAAGACGCGCTCAAAAAGAAATTATTTAAGTGTTTTTGCCCGTGATCTCGGAGTTTCATCTTTGGGTATTCTGAAAAGCAAAGATAAGGAGCTAATTAAAAATCTGCGAAAAAGTTTAAAGATTTTGGCAAAATTTCAAGCAAAAAACGGACAAATTCCAAATTTTGTAAAAAACGGTAAAGAAGCTGATTTTTGGTATGTGGATTGTATTGACGCCACCTTGTGGTGGTTAATCGCTTTGGGGGAATTTAAAAGAGATGAAAAATTTTTTAATAGATTTGAAAAAGAAATTCAAAAAGCCATTGCTTGGTTAAGTGCTCGCGAACATCCAAATTTTTATTTGCTGTCTCAACAAGAGGGTGCTGATTGGGCCGATTTAATGCCTCGTAAAGGTTTTGTTCTGTATTCCAATGTACTTTGGTATCAAGTAAAAAAAATATATAAAATAAAAACAGCCTTAAAAACAAAAGCATATTTTAATTATTTTTTTAATGCTGAGAAAATTCCGCAAAAAACAATTAAGGAAAATTCTCGTTTAATAAAATTTTTAAATTTTGCTAAAATAAAAAAAGAGAAATATTTGTTAAGTTATTTTTCTTTTGGTGAGCGAGGAAAAGATGTTGATGTCTTTGGAAATCTTTTGGCTATTTTATTTGATTTGATTTCTCAAAAAAGAAAAAGGGAAATATTAAAATATTTTTTATCTAGAAAAGCGAACAAACCTTTTCCCGTTAGGGTTGTTTTGAAACCGATTTCAAAAGAATATCCTTATATGAAAATGCATAATAATCAAAATAAAATTTTTTCATATCATAATGGCGGGATTCGGCCGTTTGTGGGCGCTTTTTGGGTTTTGGTCTTGAGAGAAAACGGTTTTAAAAAAGAAGCGCAAGCTGATTTGGAAATATTGGCTGAAATAAATTTAAAATATAATTTTAATGAATGGTTTAATCCTGAAACAAAACGGGCTATGGGAAAATCCGGACAATCATGGAATGCGGGAACTTTCTTGTTGTTAAAATAATAAAAAGTCATTAAAACGGGATTCGGCAACAGTTTTTTAAGAAAAATAGGTCCCCGAAAACACATTAAAGGTATTCAAAAATGGTGGGAGGAGAAAATGAATAATCTTGAAAATTGATATTTTGCGATTTTTAAGTTATAATTATATCAAGAAATTGTGATAAGAGTATTGATAAAATAAAATAAATTATGAAACAAAAAATCAGTCTTTTTATAAGTTTATTTTTTTTAGCTTTCTTTTTATCGGCGTTGATTTTTTGGGGTTATAAAAATAATTCAAATAAAAACAGTAAAATGTTTTTAAGCAACAAAAAAGAAATTGAAAGAAAAGAAAATAAAAATACTACTTCTTTAGAAAAAGCGAAAAATCAAAAATTTTTTGAAGTTGAAATGAAACCCGATATAAAGTATGATAAAATTTGTTTTGATTGTAATTTAGATCTTTATCGTCCTTTGGAAAAAGCGGATTTAAGCCCGGTTATTATTTATGTTCATGAAAATAACGGAGATAAGGAGATTGAACAAAACAAAGGAAAATTTTTTGCTAAAAGGGGCTTTGTTTTTTTAGCAATCAATTATTTTTTAATTAAAGAAGAAGATGATAGCGATGAAGACTTTACTTACAGAGATCAAGTTAATAATTTGGCAACGGCAATAAAATGGACTGATGATAATATTGAAAATTACGGGGGCGATAAAAATAAAATTATCCTAATTGGTTACGCTTCCGGAGCGCATTTGATTTCTTTAATTTCAACCGATAATACTTATTTAAAAGCTCTTGACTTGGGAACCGATAAAATTAAAAAAGCAATTCTTTTAGAGCCAATCGCTTTGGATGTTTTGAAATCAAAAACTCTTTTTCCTCGTAATTTTAAAAAAGAATATCAAATTATTTTTGGAGATGACGAAGAAGATTTAAAAAAGGCCTCTCCAAAATATTTTATAGCCAAAAATGAAAAATTACCCGATTTTTTAATTTTCTATTCTTCTTTTCGTGAAAATCTTAAAACCGAGATAAACAGTTTTCAAGAAGAGCTTGATAAATTTGGGGTGAAAAACAAAGCGATCGCTTTTCGTCTTCCTCATAAGGATATGAATAAACTGATTAATTATCCAAATGGAAATATCGGAGATGAAATTCTGAAATATTTAAACAATGATTTGTAAAAAATATTGATAATTTTAATTTAAAATCCTAATAAAAAACGCATATCTGATGCGTTTTTTTCATTGTAAGTTATTTGAGGATTGTTATTATAAAATTTTATATTTCAGTAAATCTTTCTTTTATTTTCCTTTTTAATTTTTCTTCATCTTCTAAAAGATATCCTGTTTCAAGTTTTTTTAATGAATTTTCCACATTACTTTCATTAATTTTTCTGTTTTCTAAATCTGTAAATAACTTTTTATATTTT
>JALULG010000128.1 GCA_027040785.1 bacterium | reverse complement strand
AAAAAAATACCGTTCCACTTATTTCTTTTGTCCTTAATATTAAGGAAGATACAAAATTAGAGGATATTCAAAGATTTGCAAGGAAAATAGAAAAAGAATTTGATACTGTTGCATTGCAGACTGCTATACACAGGGATGAGGGGCATATAGACCCTATTTCGGGAAAGGAAAAAGTCAATCATCATGCACATATACTTTTTTTAGGCTTAAACAGTCAAGGAAAATCAATAAAACGACAGATAAACAAAAGAAAGGTTAAGAAAGCCATGCAGGACTGGGCAGCGGAAATATTACAAATGGAAAGAGGGGAAGAAAGGAAGAAAACAAAAAGAAAACGATTAGGCACGCATGAGTACAAAGAGGCTATGAAAAGAAAAAATCAGGAGATAAAAAAACTTGCTGAAATCATTAAGAAAAAAGAAAAAAAATTAAGAAAAATATTATATTACTTGGAGGATTTAAAAATGGAAGAAATAAAAAAAATATTAAAAATTATCGCAGAAGATAAAGAGGGAAAAAGCGTAATAAAATTAAATAATTACATTATAGATAGAAATGAAGCTATAAGATTACTTTATGGAAAAAAATATATCCTTAAAGAGAATAAAAAAATAACCATAAATTATAAGAATTTTTTAAATTATTTAAATCATTTAAATAATTTACAATATTTTAAAACTAAAAAATATGAAAATATTTTAGATATAAATGATTTAGATATGGAGGTTTAAATGAATAAAAGACAGGAAGAAATAAACAGAATAAAAGAAAATATTCCAATATGGTATATTGCGGAACAAGCAGGATTGAAAAAGAAAAGCGAAAATCAAAAATGTATTAGATATTATTCGCCAGTTTCAGAGCATTACGAATTAGTTATTTATAAGGAAAATAATTATTTTGTGGACTATGGTGCAGGAAAGAAAGGTTCAATTATAGATTTTTATATGCATATCTATAACCTGGATTATGTTTCCACAATTAAAAAATTAAGGAAAATGTTAAAAAATGAAAAAATTAATAATTTAAATAATTTACAAAAACTTAACGATTTTAAATTAGCGGAAGAAGAATTTTTTAAAATACTTCGGGAAAAATTACCTTTAATTAAGAAAAAAACAAAATTCTTGAGGAAGATACGAAATTTTTTTTCTAATATACAAGCGGAAATAGAGGAAGAGATACAATCGGAAATGGAAGAACAGAGCCAGGAAGAACAGAAACAAAGCGAAACATATGAAATCTGGTAATGTTTATTCCTTCATAGTGTCGCTTGTTTCCTAAAGTCTTGTCAGTCGCCTGACAATATTTTAGGCTCTTTTCCGTCTCCATGAAGGAATCGAACCTGCCTCTTGCTCCTGTCCTTTAGTTTTGTTTTTCCCAAGACGCATGTCCCCCTAATATAAGAAAAGAGTAATTTTTTAAAAAAATTGTTAAATTTTTTAAAATTTTAAAATGATTTTAAATATTTATATGATTTTCATAAAAAAAAATTTGTATTGAAATTCCAATACATTTGTACTGAAATTTCAGCACATTTGTATTGAAAAATTTGAAACATTTTTCTTGACTTTTTATTTTTATAACTTTATATTTGTATAAGATTATTTAAATTTTTTTAAAAAAAATGTATAGGAGGTTTTTAAAAAAATGATAAGAAAAAAACAAAAAAAATTAAAAAAACAAAAAGTGGTGATACGAAAAGGAGAAAAATGGATAAATGAGAAAACAGGAGAAATTATTGAAACGACAGAAGTTTTAAAATATGTAGAAGAGGATTTTAACTTCCATAAAGTATGGATACAGGATTTAATAAGAATCTTAAATCTTACTGGGAGTAAAGCATTACAGGTAATAAATTATTTATTAGGGAACATGAGAAATTCTGATAATACTGTATCTACAACATATAGACAAATAGCTGAAGATTTAAATATTAGTCTTTTTACAGTTACAAAAATAATGAAAATCTTACAGGATGCAGATTTTATAAGAAAAAAGATGAACGCTTTGTATATGATTAATCCAGATATAATTATAAAAGGAAATAGAAATAAAAGAGTATCGTTGTTGATTAGGTATATACAAATTCCAGCACAAAAACATGAACAAAACAAGCGCAAAAGAAATGATAAAACGAACGCAAAAACGTGCGCAAAAAATAGTGCAAAAGTTGCATAAAAGCACTGGACATTCCGTTAGGGGTGTCCAGTGCGTACGCACTGGACACCCTTGCGAGTGTCCAGTGCTAAAAGTTATGTTTTTATAAATTTTTAAATTAACCTTTTATGGTAAAATTTTTACAAGAGGATAACTATGAGTATAAAAGCATGTGTGCATTTTGAAAATGGGAAAGAATACGAATTCTTCCATCTGGACAGAACGAGACCCACAAAGAATACTATATTTCCATCTCCAGACAGCGTTATAGTGGACAGGAGCGGTTTTGAGGCAAAGATGCTATATAGAACCCTATTTGAGCAAAGAAAAGCGATATATGAACAAAATACTGGCCAAAAACTGCAAAAAAATACCGTTCCACTTATTTCTTTTGTCCTTAATATTAAGGAAGATACAAAATTAGAGGATATTCAAAGATTTGCAAGGAAAATAGAAAAAGAATTTGATACTGTTGCATTGCAGACTGCTAT
>JALULG010000127.1 GCA_027040785.1 bacterium | reverse complement strand
ACATAAGAGAGACATGATAATGTCATGCTGAACTTGGTTCAGCATCTCGTGAATAAACGAGACCCTGAAATAAATTCAGGGTGACATTGTCGAGATTACTTCGGCGGCTTTTGCCGCCTCGCCATAGCAGAAAAATAGGAACCGCCTCGCCATGACAAATAATATGGAATTTATACTCTTAACTTGCAATGGCGGAAAAAATTTTTTTACGCAAATACTTGCCGGTCCAACTTTTTGGATTTCTGGCTATTTCTTCCGGGGTACCCACCGCCACTATCTGTCCACCCTTATCTCCCCCTTCTGGTCCTAGGTCAATTATATAATCAGCGGTTTTAATAACATCTAAATTGTGCTCAATAACCACGACAGTATTGCCCTCTTTTACCAACCTTTCTAAAACTTCCAAAAGTTTTCGGACATCCTCAAAATGCAGCCCAGTTGTCGGCTCGTCCAGCAAATAAAAGGTCCGGCCCGTGGAGCGACGCGATAATTCATTGGCTAATTTTACTCTCTGCGCCTCTCCGCCCGAAAGAGTGGTAGCGGGCTGACCCAATTCAATATATCCTAGCCCCACTTCTTTTAAAACCTTTAACTTGTCGGCCAAATAAGGAATATCTTTAAAAAACAAATAAGCCTCGTCTACATTCATCTTTAAAACATCGGCAATGTTTTTCTTTTTGTAATGAACCTCTAAAGTTTCTCGGTCAAAGCGGCTTCCCCGACAAACATCACACTCTACATAAACAGTCGGCAAAAAATGCATTTCAATGGCTAAATACCCGTGCCCGCGGCAATGTTCGCACCGCCCGCCAGGAACATTAAAGCTGAATCTCCCCGGCTTATAACCCCGAAAACGCGCCTCCGGAGTAGCGGCAAAAAGATCGCGGATATAAGTAAACACCCCGGTATAAGTAGCCGGGTTGCTGCGCGGGGTGCGGCCAATAGGCGACTGGTCAATTAAGACGGCTTTATCCAAATACTCCAGGCCCGTTATCCTTTTGAATTTTCCCAAAGGCAGATGAGCGCCATTTAATTTATTGGCTAAATAAGTGTAAACCACATCATACAAAAGCGAACTTTTTCCCGACCCAGAAACTCCAGTAACACAAACAAAGCGGCGCAAAGGAATCTCTACATTGATGTTTTTCAAATTATGGGTAGCCGCTCCGTAAACTTTAAGGGAATCTTTATTGTTTTTCCGGCGAACAGCCGGGAGAGGAATTTTTTTCTCTCCCCGCAAATACTGGCAAGTCAAGGAGTTTTTATAGTTTAATATTTGCGGTACATCACCGGCACAAACTATTTCTCCTCCATATTTTCCTGCTCCTGGGCCAAAGTCTACTAAATAGTCAGCTGCCCGAATGGTGTCCTCGTCATGTTCCACAACAATAATAGTGTTTCCCAGATCCCGCAAACTTTTTAAAGTCTTGATAAGGCGCTCATTGTCTCTTTGGTGCAAACCAATAGTTGGTTCATCCAAAACATACAGAGCTCCGACCAACCGCAAACCAACCTGGGAAGCCAAGCGGATTCTCTGGGCCTCCCCACCCGAAAGAGTGCCGGCTTGGCGGGACAAAGTAAGATAATCCAACCCTACATCGGCCATAAACTGCAGGCGGTTTAGTATCTCTTTCAGAAGGCTATCGGCAATTTTCTGCTCTTTGGGGCTTAATTTTAAATTAAGAAAAAAATCAATCGCCTCCTCAATGGAAAAATCAACCACTTGCGTAATGTTTTTTTTGTTAATCAAAACATGCAGGGCCTCCGGGCGCAATCTCCGACCCCTACAAACCGGGCAGGGTTTTTTAGAAAACAAAGTTTCGGTGCCCAAACCATGGCAAGCCGGACAAGCTCCATAAGGAGAGTTAAAACTAAACAAACGCGGCTCTATTTCCGGAAAAGAAAATCCGCACTGCGGACAACTAAACTGGGAAGAAAGAAGAAGCGGCTCTTGGTTGGGCAAAACTATTTTTACCAACCCATTGGCATAGTCCAAAGCGGTCTCCAAGGCCTCTCCCAAACGCAATCTTTTTTCTTTATTAATTCCCAAAAAGTCTTCTGGGAAAAGCTTATCCACCACTAATTCAATAGTATGCCGATAATTCTTCTTAAGAATAATGCGTTCAGAAAGGTCTTTCTTTTTCCCATCAATATACACTTCGGAAAAGCCGCTATTGTACAAATCATAAAGTAACTGATAATACTCCCCTTTTCTGCCCCGCACTAAAGGGGCTAATATTGTAGTTTCTCCTTTTTTGTTTTTTTTATAAAATAAACCAGCTTTCTCTAAAACTATATCCACCATCTCTTTCACGGTCATTTTTTGGATTTTAGCCCCACATTGAGGGCAATTGGGCTTGCCTATCCGGGCGTACAAAACCCGCAGGTAGTCATAAATCTCGGTGATAGTCGCTACCGTAGAACGGGGATTGGCGCTGTGGGCCTTTTGGTCAATAGAAATAGCTGGAGAAAGCCCTTCAATTTCCCGCACATTAGGCTTTTGCATCTGCCCTAAAAATTGGCGGGCATAAGCACTCAAAGACTCCACATAACGCCGCTGACCCTCGGCAAAAATTGTATCAAAAGCCAAGCTAGTTTTTCCTGAACCAGAAAGGCCGGTAAAAACAATCATTTTATTCCGGGGCAGTTCCAAATCAATGTTTTTTAAAT
>JALULG010000126.1 GCA_027040785.1 bacterium | reverse complement strand
TTATCAAACATTTTATTTTTTTCTTCCTCGGAAAAAAGTTTTATATTTTTTTCATTCGAATCAGATTCTTTTTTCATTTTCTCGTCTATTTCCAAAACCGCCTCATCTACTTGAAGAGCCACTTTGTTAAGCCCCATCAATCTTAATCCGTGAATTGATTTTATTCTTGATAAAGCAACATAGCCCTGCCCCACTTCAAAAGTTTTAGATAAATCAATTTCCGCGCCGTCCAATGTCATTCCCTGAGATTTATGAACAGTTAAAGCCCAAGCAAGTCGCAAGGGAATTTGTTGAACAATCGCCTTGACCTCTCCTTGACTGTTTTCCAATTTCCAATCTTCCGGTTCGGCGATAATTTTTTTATTTGAAAAAGTTTCCACAATCGGAAAATCAAAAATTTCATCAAAACCAACCACCTTACCCAAAGTGCCGTTGATATATCCTTTCTCATAATTATTTTTAATAAAAATAACCACTGCTCCTTTTTTTAATTTCAAATTTTCAACCACCAAAGAAGAGTTAAAAATTTTTTCAATATTTTTTTTAGACCCCTTGTTGAAAGATTTAAAAACTCTTAAAGCAGATGGTAATTTTTCAAGTTCTTCTTTGTTTATTCTATCAACATCTTTATTGTGTGTGTATAATTTAGCAAGTTTAAAACTATTATTTAATTCTTTTTTATAACAAGATCTAAAAACTTCCATTGAATTTTCCGAAACAGATCCGGAACGAATTTCATCAAGAATGTTTATCAAAACATCATCGTTTTGTCTAAATTTTTCTTCCAAATAACAAATTTTTAAATCTCCATTTTGCCAAGAATCTGTTTGCCAAGCAAATTTAATTTCTGCACTTGTTGGATTTATCGGAGGTAATTGAAAAAGATCGCCGGACAAAATAACCTGAACCCCGCCAAAAAATTTATCCGATGATTTAAACTCTCTTAAAATCCTATCCATTGTTTTAAATAAATTGGGAGAGACCATTGATATTTCATCAATGATTAAAACTTTTAAATTTTCAAAACGTTTATAAAGAAATTCTTTTTGTAAAAGATAATCTAAAAAATATTGATCCAAAACTTCTTTAATACCAATACCGAAAAAAGAATGAATTGTTATTCCACCAATATGCGAAGCCGCAACACCGGTTGGAGCAAGAATAGCCGGTTGAATTTCGTGATCCCTTAAATATTTTATATATTGATTTAAAAGATATGTTTTGCCCGTGCCGGCAGAACCGGTCAAAAAAACATTTTCACCTGATTTTAAAATTTCCAAAGCACTTTTTTGTTTCATTTTTAATTTTTTACTTTAATTCAAACACTCTTATTTCCCAATCGTGATTGCTACGATAAACAAGTACTTTGCCATAAAGATCCGGAGCGTCGTCATCGGCCGGAGTATTTGTCAAACGTTTTTCTTTATTAGTACTTAAATCATAAAGATAGATTTCAAAATTTCCATCTCTTTCATCTGCCCAAACAATTTTATCTTCGTAAATCGCGACATCTCTTTTCTCACTATCATTATTATCTATTGTTTTGGTCAATTTTGAATCCAGATTATAAAGAAAAACTTTATTGTTCATAATATAAACAATGTTTTTATTCCAAATATCAGTATAATAAATAGGAGCGCCTTCTGATGAAATTATTTCTTGAGTTTTTTTATCAGCTATATTATATTTAAAAACTTTGGAATCATCATTGTGGGTGCTGGTATTATATTTTACAACACTGTAAACCACTGAACCTCCCCAAATATCCGTTGAATAACCAAAATTTCCATCACCCGGTTTTAATCTTTTGATCCTGTTTTCCTCTCCGCTCGGCAACCAATAACTGTAAAGAGCGAAACCATCGCTTTCTCCCAATTGTTCCGCCCAAATAATCGCATTACCGAAAATTTTCGGATGATCTTGATAATTGGTTCTCGGGCTAATATAACCCTCTTCGTTAGTGACCGGATTTAGATAATGAATATCGCTTCGTCCACCACCGCCTCGTTCAAAATCGTCCCAAACAATTCCCTTTGAACCAATATCTATATCAAAAACATCTCCGGAATAAGTAATTTTCTCCAATTTATTGGAATTTATATCATAAACAAAAGGGGTGGCAATTGCATTTACATATTCTACAAACACAATTTTATTACCAAAAATTCTCGGCTTTCCAACAGACCCCTTTTCACTTAAAGAAATTAACATACCTTGCGTTGCCAAAGCGCTTGTTGCTTCTGCGCCAATTGTTTTGCTTTTATTTGGTCTTATAACAATCGGTTTTATATTTATATCAAAATTAGAAATTGCTGATAAATTTTTAAAACTGTTCTGCAAGCTATCGGATAAATTTGGGATTGGTTTAAATTTTAAATTTGGCTGACACTTTCCATTGTCAGCGCAATAATTGCCGGCCGGACATCCTGTGTCAAAGCAAGTTTGTTTTTTTGTATTGTTTTCTTTTACTTCGTTTTCTTGATTTTCTGAATTTTGATTTGAGCTATCGTCTGTTTTGTCTGCTTTCTGTTTATCTGATGATAAATTTTTTTGCGTATTTACATTTTGATCCCCCTGTTTTGTTTTGTTTATCAAATTGTTAATGTTGACATTTTTTCCCAATAACAACCAAATAATAAACAAAAGTAATAAAATAATTATAAATAGAAATAAAAAATTAAGTGCATAT
>JALULG010000125.1 GCA_027040785.1 bacterium | reverse complement strand
ATATTCAGCCCAGTAAAGACGATGAAATTCATCTTCCGTCACATTTGGCGAATAAAACAAAAGATTTCTATTTTTCAGAAAATGCAATGGACGCGGGGAGCGATATAACCTGCCACCAGGTTCAAATAGCCCATGTACTCCCATACCTTCCGAACAGGCAGAGGTTAATACAACCGTTCCCCCTTCTTTAACCAAACCGACTCCAAACGATTTGATTGGGATAAAGCTATTTTCGGCCTGTAATAATTCCGTATCTTTCGGATAAGCGTTTAAAATAACCAAATCAAAAGTTTCCTGCGGATTCAATGCAGTCTCGTACAATCGACGCCCTGAAATAGACGCTTCGCGATGCGCTTGAATATAATCTCCGGTAAATATATCGACAATTGTCCGATTCCAATTTAGAACAACACCAATAAAAAAATCAGGTCGGACAGGGGCGATCAAAGATTCTATCGTTTTACGAAAGCGATTGTTTTCTACTTCACCCAATTTACCCATAAAGCCCATCATAACCGATTTATGCGTTTTAGTCACAATTTCCGCATCAGCCAGGCCGGGGATAAGCATCTTTGCTCCCCCACTAAATCCTGCAAAACTATGTGGGGTTAATCCACTGATCACGATTCTGAACTCTGCTTTTAAATAATGCCGATTCAACCTGACCTCTGTTTTACCCCACACTTGTCCGATGGGCTCTGTTTCTTCAGGATTATGATTTAAACAAACATAGTCATCTACAATTTTCTTACCTAACTTTTTGGCCATATCGTCTTTACTCAAAGGTCGATGCATACCCAAGCCAATCAAAAAGCGGATAGCTTGCTTTGGAACTCCTGTTTGGTGCAAACCTTGTAATAAGCGTTCTAACAAATCTCCTAAATAGACCGGTCGTGTTAAATCATCAACTACAATAACAATCGTGCCTGGCTTTTTCCGTTCAATTAATAAAAAACATTCGCTTAGTTTGGTTTCCATCTGATCGGGCGTTAATGCAGGTTTAAGCGGTAATTCAAAAATCGTCAATTGCCATTGCGTCGGAAGCTCCAGTTCCAGACGCGTATCTGCAAACCAGGCCCCCCATGGTATAGATATTTTTTGTGTCTTTTTACTACTTGTAACTTTCATCCTTTTGTGTGCCTTCTATTTTTGGTCAGAACATGGGAAATTTCGCCAAAAAGCTGACGATATCCTTGATCGCGAAAAATTATATGTGCCGTTAATAAAGCAATTATCGTTGCCGTACCCATAATAAAAAACATGGGTATGCTGGTTGCTTTTACGTACTTCAGGCCTATTTTGAATGCAATCCATGATATACAAATCTGAATCAAACCATATAAAAGCGGTGCCTTTTGGGTTTCCCAAAAATCCGCCCATGAAAACGAAAGCCGGATACGTATAATACGCAAAATAAGAAACACATAAATTAAACTCGAAAAAACCACGGCCCAGGCCACTCCATTAATTCCGTGCGGTATTAAAAAATAAATGGTAATAGTTAGCAAAACCAGATAAACCACCTGAGCTTTAATCCGATCTGTTAAAAAATCCAATGCAAAGATTACCGAAAAGAATCCCGTAATAATTGTTTGGAACAGCCCGGAGATAGACATGATTTGCAATGGTTGGATGGTAGGTAACCACTTAGGGCCATAAAGAATGTAAACCAACGAAGGGGCTAAAAATATAATCCCTATAGAGACAGGATAGGCGATTAATGCGGTGTAGTTTAATATTTGTTTTAAATTGCGAACGATGCGTTCACGGTCGTCTTTGATCTTGGAAAAAGCGGAGAACAGTGCTTCGTTCATCGACCGGTCCACTTGTCGACGCGTTAAACTCATAAGGTTAAAAGCGCGCTCATAATAGCCCAAAGCCTGCATGTTCAAATAGCGTCCAATTAACAAATAGTCGATATTATTGATAAAATAATTTAAGTAATCCACTAAAGAAACGCGCATGCCATAGGAATACAATTTTTTAAAGATGGCATGTTTGTAATACAGGCGTGGCACATAATGCGAAAAATAGAGCGCATAGGCCATATTGATCACAATCGCCGCCACCTCACCGCCAATCAGGCTCCAAACTCCGAACCCTAAAACAGCCATTATAATGGCTGTTAAATAATTAGCCATAGAACGTGCGGAACGGCCAAGAGAAATATGTTTAAAATCGAGCTTTCTTTTAAGAATACTCTCGGCAACCATCAAAAAGGTGTTGAAAATAAAAGTAATTGCAATGACCTTAATTAAATTGGTTACAGCATGATTGTGCACAAATTGAGCAAACCAGGGAGCACCGGCGATTAAAATGAAAAATACAAGTAAATTTAACCCAAAACTAACCGTAAAAATCGTATCAATTTCCGGCTTGGTAATATCATCTTTTTGCACCAGTACAGTTGAGATACCGAACTTTGAAATTCTCCTACCCAACCGTATAATAATTAATGCGACACCATATAGCCCAAAATCCTCAGGGAAAAGTAAACGTGCTAAAATAATAGAAGTAATGAGCCGAGATGACTTGGAAAAAAGGATATTAAGAATATTCCAAAAAACAGCAATCTTTGTTTTTTCTTTTAGATTATTCGACATGAAATTCAGAGCCGGGTGGAGAAAATTAATATCGATTTAAAAACGAAATACATCATTTTTCTCAAATTCTTACCTTAAATCAATTGTTGAAAATTTAATAAAAACTATCCTTTTTTCGATTGAATATAAT
>JALULG010000124.1 GCA_027040785.1 bacterium | reverse complement strand
TTATTAGGAAATTATTCTTTAAAAAAGGTCTTTTGTTTAAAAAAATAATCGTTTCTTTTCGTCAATCAATTTTCTTTTCTTTTTTAGTGGTTGCTTCTTTGTTTTTGCAAGGTCAAAGACTTTTAACTTGGTGGAATATTTTGTTTTTAATAAGCGCAATCGCTATTTTAGAATTATTTTTTATTTCTAAAAAAACAGTTTAATTATGTTGTTGGAAAAAATTAAAAATCTTAAAAAATCAGCTTTATCGGATTTGGAAAAAGTTTTTGATGAAAAATCTTTTCGTGATTTTGAATTAAAATATTTTGCCAGAAAAACCGGTCTTTTAACGAAAATTTTAAGAGGACTTTCCGGTTTGTCTATTGAGGAAAAGAAGAAAATCGGTAAATTTAGCAATGAAATAAAAAGAGAAATAGAAGAATTGATGAAAAAAAAGAAAAAAGAAATAGAATATTTGTCTTTAAAGAAAAAATTGAAAAAAGAAAAAATAGATTTAACTTTACCTGGACAAGAAAAAGAAATCGGATCTTTACATCCTTTATCAACCGTTCAAAGAGAAATTGAAGATATTTTTTTGCAAATGGGTTTTCAGATTTTGACCGGTCCGGAAATGGAAAGTGAATATTACAATTTTGAAGCTTTGAATATTCCTTCTTATCATCCGGCCAGAGATATGCAAGACACTTTTTATATGGAAGAAGAAGGAACCGTTTTGCGAACCCATACGTCTCCGGTTCAAATAAGAGCTATGCAAGATTATGGGGCTCCTTTGAAAGCGATTGTGCCGGGCAGGGTTTTTCGTTATGAAGCGACAGACGCTTCTCATGATAATACTTTTTATCAAATAGAAGGATTAATGATAGACAAAGAAATAAATTTGGCGAATTTAAAAGCAATAATGCAAGAAGTTTTAAACAGGATTTTCAAGAAAGAAGTAAAATTAAGATTTAGACCGGGTTATTTTCCTTTCGTGGAGCCGGGTTTGGAATTGGATTTGGGCTGTTTGATTTGCGAGGGGAAAGGTTGCAGTGTGTGCAAGCAAAGCGGTTGGGTGGAATTTATGGGAGCCGGTATGATTCATCCCAATGTTTTAAAAGCCGGAAAAATTAATCCAAAGAAATGGCAAGGATTTGCTTTTGGTTTTGGTTTGACCAGATTGGTAATGATGAAGTACGGCATTAACGATATTAGATTGTTAAGCGGTGGCAATTTGAATTTTTTAAAACAATTTAATTAAATATTAAGCTAATTTTTAATCTTTGAAAACCTATGTTGTTTTCCAAAAAACACAAAAAACAAGCCGAAGAAGATGAAAATTTATTGTTTTATTTGGGGATCGGGATTATTATCGTGGTTGTTTTTTTGATTTCCGTTTTTTAGAAAGGTAAATCAATAAAAAAGGAGAAAAACCTCCTTTTTTATTGATAGCTGAATAATTGTTTAAAGTTTTTTGATAATGAAAAAAGATTCTTATTTTAATCGTTTTGTAAAAAATAACGGTTTGCTTACGATTGTTTTGTAAAAAAATAAAAATATGTTTTTATCTTTTAATCTTTTAAAAAAATTTTCCAAGATTAATATTACTCCGAAAGAATTGGCGGAACTGTTAACAATTCATTCTTTTGAAGTAGAAAAAGTGGAAGAGATTGGTTCCGCTCTTGACAAAGTGGTAATTGGAAAAGTTTTAGATGTTTCCAATCATAATAATGCTGATAAATTGAAAGTTTGTCAGGTTGATGTCGGGGAAAAAAAATTGCAAATTGTTTGCGGAGCGCCAAACGTTGCCAAAGGACAAACAGTTCCGGTTGCTTTGATCGGTTCTATTTTACCGGGAAATTTTAAAATTGAAAAAAGAAAAGTAAGAGGCGAATTGTCAGAGGGTATGATTTGCGCTGAAGATGAACTGGGGTTGGGAGATGATCACGAAGGAATAATGGTTTTGGATAACAAAATCAGAAAAGGAAAAAAGATGAGCGAGGTTCTTAATTTAAAGGATACCTTAATAGAGGTTGACAATAAATCAATTACCAATCGTCCGGATTTATGGGGGCATTTTGGAGTAGCTAGAGAAATATCGGCTATTTTAAATACGCAATTTAAAGAAAAATTTATAAAGAAAAATTTTTTAAATTTTAAAAAAGCGAATACTTTTTTTGTTAAAAATGAATTAAAAGATTCTTCTTTAAAATATTTGGGAGCTCATATTAAAGGAGTCAAGGTCGGACCGTCTCCTTTTTGGTTAAAATATAAATTGGAAAGTTTGGGACTTAAATCAATTAATAATATTGTTGATATTACGAATTATGTGATGTTGGAAATAGGGCAACCGATGCATGCTTTTGATTTTAAGAAAATTGAAAATAATGAAATAATTGTCAGAAAAGCAAAAGAAAAGGAAAGAGTATTAGCTTTAGATGATGAAGAATATGTTTTAAAAAGTAACGATTTGGTAATAGCCGACCAAGAAAAGATTTTGGCAATCGCCGGTGTTATCGGAGGAAAGTTATCATCAATAAACAGTAAAACCGATGAAATCATTTTAGAGTCTGCCAATTTTAACGCTGTTTCCATTAGAAAAACATCCGGTCGTTTGCATCTCAGAACAGAGTCTTCCAGGCGTTTTGAAAAATCATTGGACCCTTCTTTGAGTGATTTGGCTTTTAACAGAGCGATAGAATTGATTTTGGAGCTTTGCCCATCGGCCGAACTTGTCGGAATTCAAAAAGTGAATAATAT
>JALULG010000123.1 GCA_027040785.1 bacterium | reverse complement strand
TTTTTAAAGATTCCAAAATTTTGAAAGTTAAAATTGAATCTAAACCGCCGGAAAATAAAAGTAGAGCGCAAATTTTCTTATTTTTAGCCATAATTTTATTGTTTTTCGGATTGACAAAAAAGCCCAAATATGCTATAATTATAGTATAAAATTTATTTTTTTAAAATATGATATTTTTTTGGGCTAGCATTTTAATTCTAAGTTTAGTCATTTTGGTTAAAGCTGCCGAGCATTTTGTTTCATCAGCTGAGAAGGTGGGTCTTATCTTTGGTATCTCGCCTTTTTTTATTGGTGTAACAATCGTGGCTTTCGGAACTTCGGTGCCGGAACTTTTTACTTCTCTTTTTGCGGTTTTGAGCGGAGCCAAAGAGATGGTTGTCGGAAATATCGTCGGTTCAAATATAGCCAATATTTTATTGGTAATCGGTTTAACGGCCGTAATGGTAAAAAAAATAAAAATAGATCATGATATTTTGAATTTGGATTTGCCTCTTTTGGCGACTTCAACCATTGGATTGGTGATAATGGTTGCTTGGGACGGGGTGGTAAACATTTTTGAAGGAATGATCGCTCTTTTATTTTATGTAATATATTTTTATTATTTTTACAAATCAAGGCATGATTCTGTTCCGGAAGAAATAAAAAAAGAATGGACGGAAACAAAAGAAAAAATTTCTCCTCATAAAATGACCTTATCATTATTGATTACTTTGATTTTAAGTATTTTTTTCTTGGTTTTATCGGCAAAATTAACAATTCTATCGGCTGTTAAACTTTCCGTTTTGGTTGGCGTGGCTACCTCTACGATCGCTTTATCGGCAATCGCCATTGGAACTTCTTTGCCGGAATTGGTTGTAACTATTAAAGCGGCGGAAAACGGAAACGGGGATATGGCAATCGGAAACGTTTTTGGATCAAATTTGTTTAACGGGTCATTGATTTTGGGTTTGTCCACTTTTTTTGGCGATTTGCCGGTTGAAAATGCGGTTTTATATATTGCGGTTCCATTTTTAGTTATTGCCACCACTTTATATATTTTTTCCGGAATCTCAAAGAAAGTTTATAATTATGAAGGAGCAATGTTTGTTTTAATTTATGTTTTATTTTTAAGTAAATTATTTAATATTTTTTAAACAAAATATTTTATTTAAGAAAGTAAAATATTTTGAAAAAAACAAAAATATGTCTAAAAAAACACCGGAAACACCTGAAATCCCCGGTATTGAAGATTTAAAAGAAAGCAAAAAGACCCCGGAATCTTTTGCTGATTTAAACAATTCTGAACAAGCGGAAATACTTGCGGAATCAGCGGACAGAATTGAAGATTTGAAAAATAATTTATCTTTGAATGATGTGGAGGCGATTACAAAAGGGGTATATGAGCATCCAATAGGCGGGGAAAGTATCGAAGATTTTGCCAAAAGTAAAATAAAAAGCAATTTGGAAAAAGGGGGAGATGATTTAAAAAATTTAAGTTTATTGGATAGAGGAATGCTGAGTGGAATTAGAGGGTTAAGATCTTTACATTTGAGGGTTGGTGAAGAATTTATGGATGAAGCGACCGAAAAAGTTTATGAAAAAATTAAAAATGACGAAGAAAGAATGTCTGAATTTTGCGCGGAAAAATTGGAGCAAGAACTTGTTAATTTGGAAAGCGGTTTGGGGCAAGAGATTTTAAATCTTAAAACAAGAATAATAAAGTTTGATAAAGATAAAGAAAAGGGAATGGAAATTGCCAGAGAGACTTATAAAAACGATCCTGATCGTATTAAAGAATTGGAAGAATCTTTGAGTGCCGAAAGAAAAGAGATAAGCGAATCTTTAGAGGAAAAAGAATCTGAATTAAGAGAACATCCTTTATTTGAAGCTACAATTGAAAGTAAAAAAGTTTTAGATGAAAGTTTTAGAGAATTTAGTGATTTATTTAAGGAAACGAGAGAAAATAGGGATCTTTTAACAAGAGAAAAAAGAGATTTAGCTAAAAAATTAAGAGAACTGGAAAAGCTGGAAATAGAAGGGTTTAATGATTTAAAAGAAGAAATAAAAGAAAATTTAGAAAAAATAGAAGAAAATATAACTGAAATTAGAAGATTGGAAGAAGAAAGCAAAGAATTTTTGCGAAATATTAAAGAAAAGAAAAGAAACGTTGATACTTTGTATAAAAGGTTGAATAAAATCGGGAAAACTCGTCAAGAACTTTCTGCCGAGAGAAAGGCGGAAAGAGAAGAGGCGGAAGAAAGAACTGAAAGCGAACCTGAAGAAGAAACGGCTGATTTAGTGGAAGATGATAGTGAAAGTGAAAGCGAGGACAGAGAAGAAAGTGAGAGAAAGGAGGGAGAAGAAGAGGAAAGCGAAGAAAAAGAAGGTGATGAAGAGACAGGTGAAGAAAGTACAAGAGAAGAATCCGGCGAAGAAGACTTGGATGAAGATGGAAAAGAAAGCGGGACTGAAAAAGAAGAAGAATTAAAAATGAATATAGAAGAATGGTTTACCGGTTTTAAAAATGAAAAAGGTGAGAAATTAACCGAAGAAGAATTAAAAGAAATTGCTCGTGAATATTTTGAAAAAGAAAATTTTTCAGAAGATGTTAACGAAGAGGAATTTAAAAAAGGAATGAAAAGATATTTTATGGAAGAATTGGGAGAAGAAGAATTTGATGCAATAATAAAAACAAGCAGAATTATAAATGGTTTTAAAACAAAGAAAGCTTTTGAAGAATCTGAGGAAGAGTAAAAATTTTAATCAAATAATTA
>JALULG010000122.1 GCA_027040785.1 bacterium | reverse complement strand
AAATTATCGGCCACAATTTTTCCGGGAATTTTAAAAGAAAAATTAAAAAATTTTTCCAAAATAGAAAAAGCTTTTCAAAAAGCTTTTGTGGAAATGGAAAAAGAAATTGATTTTAATTTATCCGGAACAACCGCTTTATGTTTTTTGTCAAATGAAAAAAATTTGGTGGTGGCTAATTTGGGCGATTCGGAATTATCTCTTTGTCAAAAAGGCAAATGTCAAAAAATAACTCGGAAGCATAATTTAAGAAATGAAAAGGAAAGAGAAAGGGTTCTAAGAAATGGAGGAATAATAATCGGCGACTATGTTTTTAAGGGTGATTTTGGAAGAATTCCCACTCGTTTTTTAGGAGGAAAATATTTTAGAGAAGTTGGAATTATCGGAGAGCCGGAAATTTTTAATCATTCTCTTGATAAAGGAGATATTATTGTTGCCGGCAGTGATGGTTATTGGGATATTTTTAATGCCGAAGATGCTGTTATTTTTTTTCAACATTCAGATCTGGCTTTAAGTATGGCCAAATGTGTTTTGCCAAAAATTTGGAACTATGATTCTGTTGGTATGATAAACGGTTTTGATAATTTATCTTTAATTTTTGTTAAAATTTGATAAAAGTCAAAACAAAGACCGGTTTTTCGGTCTTTTTTAATATTGACAAAAAATAAAAATATGTTTTAATATAAATAACTTGATTACAAGCATAAAACCTGTTATTACAAACCAAAAGATAACAGGGCGCTTAACCGTAAAAAGCGTAATGAAAAAAATAACTTAAATAAATAGGTTTTTTAAAAAACTCCTTTTTAGATTTGAAAAAAGGAGGTATTTTTGTGTTCCTCAAAATTTTATTTATTTAAAATTATCGCTTAAAATAATCTTTTTTGAAATATTTGATAATAATTTTTTGTAAATAAATTAAAATAAATAATATTTTATCAGTATGGCTAAATTAAAAACCCTGGAACGTATTTACTTTACTTATGAGGAAGGAATTGATCCTCGTTCAAGTGGAAAAAAGAAATACATTACCACCACTAAAAGCAAAAAAGACGCCATTCCATTGCCGGATTTGGTTGAATCGCAACAAAAATCTTATAATTGGTTTTTAAGAGAAGGAATTAAAGAGATTTTTGATGAAATTTCACCGATTAAAGATTTTGGCGGGCAAAATTTGGAATTATCTTTTTTAGATTATGAATTTGATGAACCGAAATTTAATGAAAGAACTAGCGAGAAAAAGAATATTACTTATGAAGCTCCGATGAGAGTAAATATTCTTTTGAAAAAAGATGGTAAAAAAATCAGCCAACAAGAAATTTATTTGGGCGATATTCCTTTAATGACAAAAAATGGAACTTTTATTATTAACGGTATTAAAAGATCGGTTGTTTCTCAGTTAATCAGAAGCGCGGGAGCTTTTTTTACATCGGAAAATATTAGAGGAAAAAATTATTACGGCGCTAAAGTTATTCCCAATAGAGGAGCTTGGTTGGAGCTGGAAACCGATATTAATAATGTGATTTGGGTAAAAATTGATCGAAAAAGAAAAATCGTGGTAACCGCTTTATTAAGAGCTTTTGGTTATGGAACTGATGAAGAAATAAGAGATTTATTTAAAGACGTTGAAACTCATCCTGATATTAATTACATAGAATCCACTTTAAAAAAGGATATTACCAAAAATGAAGAGGAAGGATTAATGGAAGTTTATAAAAGAATTAAACCGGGTGATTTGGCCGGTATTGACAATGTTCGTTCCTTGATTAACGCAATGTTTTTTAATTTTGATCGTTATGATTTTGGAAAAGTCGGTAGATATAAAATAAACAGAAGATTTAATCAGGATTATCCGATTACCAAAGAAAACAGGATTTTTAAAGTTGAGGATTTGGTAAACGTGGTTAAAGAGATAATTAGGTTGAACATCTCTCAAAAAGAAGCGGACGATATTGATCATTTGGGGAATCGTCGTATTAGAACCGTTGGAGAGTTGGTACAAAATCGTTTTCGTATCGGAATGGTTCGTATGGAAAGAATTATTAAAGACAGAATGAGTACTTTGGATGAAATAAATTTGTCACCGGCAAAATTGATAAATTCTCGGCCTTTGATTTTTGCGGTTAAGGAATTTTTTATGTCATCTCAATTATGCCAGTTTATGGACCAAACAAACCCTTTGGCCGAATTGGAACACAAAAGAAGACTTTCGGCAATGGGTCCGGGCGGTTTGACAAGGGAAAGAGCCGGTTTTGAGGTTCGTGATGTAAACAGAACTCATTATGGAAAAATTTGTCCAATCGCCACTCCGGAGGGGCCAAATATTGGTTTAGTCGGGCATTTAGCCACTTATGCCAAAATCAATGATTTTGGTTTTTTGGAAACTCCTTATAGAAAAGTTTTAACAAGTGTTGAGAATTCCGCTAAATTAACTACTGATAAAATTATTGCGGAAGATATAAAAGGTATTATTAAATCGGGAGAACGAATAAGTTCCACCCAAGCGAAAAAAATAGAAAAAATCAAAGACAAAAAAGAAATAAAAATTAAGCCACTCGCTACCGATGAAATAGTTTATTTGGACGCTTTTGAAGAAGAAAAAGCCGTGATAACGACCGCTAACGCGATATTGGACAAAGAAGGGTATTTGATTCAGGAAAAGGTTGAAGTTAGGAAACACGGTAATCCCGATATTGATTATGTGGAAAATGTTAATTATATGGATGTTTCGCCAAAGCAGATTATTTCCATAGCAACTTCTTTAATTCCTTTTTTGGAACATGATGATGCTGTTAGGGCTTTAATGGGAACAAATATGCAACGGCAATCCGTTCCGGTTGTAAAACCCGAAGCTCCTTTGGTGGGAACCGGTATTGAAGAAAAAGCCGCTTTGGATTCCGGTCATGTTATCAGAGCGGAAAACGACGGAAAGGTGGTAGCTGTTTCGGGCGCGAAAATTGAAGTTAAAAACAAAAAAGGAGAAATTGATACTTATGAGCTTTTAAAATTTGCCAGATCAAACCAATCAACTTGTATAAATCAACATCCAATCGTTAAAAAAGGAGATTCGGTTAAAAAAGGTATGGCGCTTACGGACGGACAATCAATTGACAAGAAAGAGCTGGCTTTGGGTAGAAATGTTTTGGTGGCTTTTATGGCTTGGGAAGGTTTTAATTATGAGGACGCGATTATAATTTCGGAAAATTTGGTTAAAGGAGATTATTACAGTTCAATTCATATAAACAATTACACTATTGATGTTAGAGACACCAAACTTGGTCCGGAAGTGGTAACTCGTGATATTCCAAATGTTGGTGAGGATAAATTGAAAAATTTAGATGATGAAGGTATTGTCAGGATCGGAGCGGAGGTAAAATCCGGAGATATTTTGGTCGGTAAAATTACTCCAAAAGGGGAAACAGAGCTTTCCAGCGAGGAAAGGTTGTTGCGGGCGATTTTTGGTGAAAAAGCAAAAGATGTTCGCGATACATCTTTGGTCTTGGAACATGGTGAGCATGGAAAAGTGGTTGGAGTGCAGGTTTTCTCACGAGAAGAAGGTGATAAATTGCCACCCGGAGTAATCAAAAGCATTCAAGTTTCAATCGCAAATTTAAGAAAAATACAGGTTGGTGATAAAATGGCCGGAAGACACGGAAATAAAGGTGTTATTTCCAGAATCGTTCCTCAAGAAGATATGCCTCATTTAGAAGATGGTACTCCGGTTGATATTATTTTATCTCCTTTGGGTGTTATTTCCAGAATGAACTTGGGGCAGATTTTGGAAACCCATTTGGGATTAGCCGCTCACGCCGGCGGTTATAAAGCGGCTACTCCGGTTTTGGCGGGAATTCCGGAAGATATTATCAGGAGTGAATTAAAAAAATACGGTTATCCGGAAGATGGTAAATTAACCTTATATGATGGAAAAACAGGCGAACCTTTCAGAGAAAAAACCGTTGTCGGTTATGTTTATATGTTAAAATTAAATCATATGGTTGAAGATAAAATTCACCAAAGATCGATTGGTCCATACTCTTTGATTACTCAACAACCTTTGGGGGGAAAAGCTCAATTTGGTGGTCAAAGATTTGGAGAAATGGAAGTCTGGGCTTTGGAAGGTTATGGAGCGGCTCATATTCTTCAAGAGATGTTAACCATAAAATCAGATGATGTTCCGGGAAGAAGCAAGGCCTATGAAGCGATTATTAAAGGAGAAGAGATTCAAAAAGTTAATGTTCCGGAATCTTTTAATGTTTTAACCAGAGAGTTAAAGGGTTTGTCTTTGGATATTGAACTTTTAAATTTGGATAAAAACGGGAAAAACAGAAAAAAAGAAAATTCCAAAGAAAGTGATGAAAAAACGGACAAATAAATTTATTTAAAAAATTTTAATATATATTTTTATGCCAAGCTCATCAATAAAATCAATGGATTTTAATGCCATTAAGTTAAAGTTAGCATCTCCGGATGTGATACATAAGTGGTCTCATGGAGAAGTTTTGAGACCGGAAACAATTAATTACAGAACTCAAAAACCGGAAAAGGACGGATTGTTTTGTGAAAAGATTTTTGGCCCCTCAAAAGATTGGGAATGTTATTGCGGAAAATACAAAAAAATTCGTTATAAAGGGATTGTTTGTGATAAGTGTGGAGTTGAAGTAACACGTTCAATTGTTCGTAGAGAAAGAATGGGACACATTGATTTGGCTACCCCGGCTGTTCATATTTGGTTTTTAAGAAGTGTTCCCTCCAAGATTGGAACTTTGTTGGGAGTTTCTTCTCAAATGTTGGAAAAGGTTATTTATTTTGCCAATTTTATAGTAACCAGAGTTGACGAGGATTTAAAAATTTCAGTGATTGAAGATTTAAAAAAAGAGTTTAAGGAAAAAAAGAAAAAGATTAACAAAGATTATCAAAAAGTTATTCACGCTCTTAGATCAGACAGTAAAAAAGATGAAAAAGAAGTGGAAAGAGAAGTATCCAAATTATTAAAAGAAAAAGAAGAAGAGTTAAAAACTTTGGAAGAGCTGTTTAACGCCTCCTTGAAAGAATTGAAAGATTTGAAAAAATTAAAAATTTTAAGTGAGATTCAATATCAAGACTTATCTTTGAAGTATGGACATATTTTTGAGGCCGGTATTGGAGCTGAAGCTATTAGAGGTCTCTTGGAATCAATTGATTTGAAAGCCGAAGTGGAAAGAGTTGGCGCAAAAATTAAAAGTTCCAAAGGGGTTAAAAAAGAAAAACGAATTAAAAGATTAAAATTATTGAAAAATTTATTGGAAAACGATATTCGTCCGGAGTGGATGGTTTTGACAACCATTCCGGTAATTCCGCCGGATCTTCGTCCGATGGTCGCTTTGGATGGAGGAAGATTTGCCACTTCCGATTTAAATGATTTGTATAGAAGGGTGATTAACAGAAATAATCGTTTAAAACAATTACAAAAATTAAACGCGCCGGAGGTTATTACCAGAAATGAAAAAAGAATGTTGCAAGAAGCGGTTGACGCTTTAATTGATAATAACGCTCGTCATGGAAAAACAGTGGTTGCTTCAACCGGACAAAGAAGAATGTTAAAATCAATCGCTGATATTTTAAAAGGAAAACAGGGTCGTTTCAGACAAAATCTTTTGGGAAAAAGGGTTGATTATTCCGGTCGTAGCGTAATTGTTGTCGGTCCTTATTTAAAACTTAATGAATGCGGTTTGCCTAAAAAAATGGCTTTGGAATTATTTAAACCTTTTGTAATCAGTCGCTTGATTAAAGACGGTATTATTCATAATGTCAGAAGCGCGATTCGTTTTATTAACGAAGAAAGAGTTGAAGTTTGGGATATTTTGGAAGAAGTAATCGCCGACGCTTTTGTTCTCTTAAATAGGGCGCCAACCTTGCATCGTTTGGGTATTCAAGCTTTTAAACCGATTTTAATTGAAGGGAAAGCGATTAGAATTCATCCAATGGTTTGCGCGGCTTTTAACGCTGATTTTGACGGTGATCAAATGGCTGTTCATTTGCCGTTAACTAAAGAAGCTCAAAAAGAAGCGCGAGAAATAATGCAATCAAGTAAAAATTTGTTAAAACCGGCTACCGGCGATCCGGTGGTAACCCCTAATCAGGATATTGTTTGGGGATGTTATTATTTGACTTCTGTTTATGAAAAAGACAAAGAAGAAAAAGATGAGAAAAAAATAAAAATTTTCTCTTCGGAAAAACAAGCTGTTTTGGCTTATGATTTAAAAAAGGTTGATCTAAAAGAATTAATTAAAGTAAGGATTTCCAAAAAAACAGAAGATGGTGAAAATATTATTGAAACAACAGTCGGCAGGATATTGTTTAATAAAATTTTACCGAAAGATTTTAAATATATAAATAATAAATTGGATGCCGGATCATTAAAAAAATTGGTTAAAGAAATTTTAGGTAAATACGGTTTGGAAAGAACGGTTAAATTTGTTGATGAATTAAAAGAAACCGGTTTTAAATATTTAACAATGTCCGGACTTTCTTGGGGAATGGGAGATTTGCCTTTTATTGAGGAAAAAGAAAATATTTTGAATGAAGCCCAAAAATCGGTTGATGAAATTACCGATCAATATAATGCCGGTCTTTTAACGGACACTGAACGACACAGCAAGATTATTGAAATTTGGACATTGGCAAAAGAAAAAATCGTTTCTTTGGCTAAAAAATCGTTAGACAAAAACGGTTCAATTTATTCCATTATTGATTCCAAAGCCAGAGGGCATTGGGGACAGTTAACTCAGGTGATCGGTATGAAAGGTTTGGTAAGCAGTCCTTCCGGAGATATTATTGAATTGCCGGTTAAAGGAAACTTTAAAGAAGGTTTTGATGTGTTGGAGTTCTTTATTTCCACTCACGGTTCCCGAAAAGGTTTGTCTGATACGGCATTGAGAACGGCTAATGCGGGATATTTGACTCGTCGTTTGGTTGATGTGGCGCAAGATGTTTTTGTTCAAGAAGATGATTGCGGAACCAAAAAAGGCATTGAAATTACCCGAGAAGAAAGTGAGAAATTGGGACATGATTTTGCCGATATGGTTTTGGGAAGGGTTTCATTGGAAAATTTAAAAGATCCGAAAACCAATAAAATCGTTATTAAAAAAGGACAGTTGATTGAGGAAAAAGAGAAAAAGATTTTACAAGAAATAAAACCGGAAAAATTAAAAGTTCGTTCAGTTTTAACTTGTGAATCCAAAAAAGGAGTTTGCGCTCAATGTTACGGATGGGATCTTGGTTATAATAAATTGGTTAAAAAAGGAGCTACCGTTGGAGTGGTGGCGGCTCAATCAATCGGAGAACCGGGAACCCAGTTAACAATGAGAACCTTTCATACCGGTGGTGTGGCCGGAGCCGATATTACTCAAGGTTTACCAAGAGTGGAGGAATTGTTTGAGGCCAGAACCCCGAAAAGCAAAGCCATTTTGGCGGAAGCTGACGGAATTGTCAGAATTGAAGATATGAAAAGAACCATTAAAGATGCTACCGGTAAAGTTATTTTGGAAAGCGTTCCCGGACAAAAGGTTTTAAAATTGGAATATGAGGGAAAAGAAGAGCAAAAATATGAATTTGGTGATGATAAAGTTTCTATTAATGTCAAAGATGGGGACAGCGTAAGTAAGGGAGAGGTCTTGTTTGTTAAAAGTGATAAAAGTAAAGTTAAAGCGAAAAAAAGCGGAACCGTAAAACTTCGTTCCAATAAAATTGTTGTTTCTTTTAAAGAAAAGAAAATAAAAGAATTTGTTATTCCGAAAGGTTTTGATATTTGGGTGCAAGATAAAGAGAAAGTCAAAAAAGGACAACAATTAACCGAAGGAAGCTTGGGATTGCAAGAGCTTTATTCTTTGGCGGGAAAAACTGAAACACAAAAATATATTATCAATGAAATTCAATATTTGTATTCTTCTCAGGGGCAACCTTTGAATAATAAACACGTTGAAGTTATTGCCAGACAAATGTTTTCCAAAGTTTCCATTAAATCGGATGGAGATACAAAATTTTCTCCGGGTATGATTGTTGACAGAAGAGAATTTGAAGAAGAAAATGAACGAGTAGCCAAAGCCGGCGGGGTAAAAGCAAAAGAAGAAGAATTGTTGTTGGGAATAACAAAAGTTTCTTTATCTACAAAAAGCTTTCTTTCCGCCGCCTCTTTTCAGGAAACTTCCAAAATTTTGATTGAAGCGGCTGTTAGCGGAAAAATAGATTATTTGGAAGGCCTAAAAGAAAACGTGATTATTGGAAGATTAATTCCGGCCGGAACCGGTTTTAGAGAATAAAAATTTTTAAAATAAAAAAAGAAAAGCCCGAAAAGATTCGGGCTTTTCTTTTGGAAAACTTGTTTTTATATCTTATTTTGTTATAATGTATTTAAGTTTGATTAAAAATCCGTTAAAAGGGGCTGTCGCCAAACCCCGATTTTCGCCAATTTTTCCAAATTTCGCCTGCGACTTGTTAAAAAAAATTTATCAATACGATATTTATGCGATTTCTTTAATCGTCTCAGCTGAAATTTAAAAAAATTCATCAAAAACAGGATTTGGCGACAAGCCCTAAAAGTAATTAACGGTAATTTGGTTTTATTATGAAAAAAAAGAAAAAAAGAAAATATAGGCGTTATAAAGTTAATGAAGAAAAATTTGAGTTAAGTGCAGAGACCAAAAAAAGCATTTTAATAACTTTTTTAATATTTTTTGTTTTGCTTTCTTTTTTGAGTGTTTTTAATTTTGCCGGTCGTTTTGGCTTTTGGTTTGAAAAAGTGCTAAAGATTTTTTTCGGTAAAGTTTATTTGGCCGCGCCTTTTCTTTTTTTAGCTTTGATTTATTT
>JALULG010000121.1 GCA_027040785.1 bacterium | reverse complement strand
CTCTTAAATATAGAGTAAAAAACATTGAAAAAACAGCCGCCAAGAAAAAATCCAATTTCAAAATTATGAAAAAAACATAAAAAACAAACGCCCCCATAAATGCAGAAATTGCATAATTTGATTTTTTCATAAAAGCAAAAGGAGTATCGCCCATTACAGCATCTCTAATTACTCCTCCGCCAAAACCGGTTAAAACACCCAAAAAAATACAAACCAAAAAAGAAATTATTAAATTATTGTTAAGATTATTAAAATAAAGATAATCAAAAGGAATTTTAGTTCCTATCACGACAAAAGCCGCCAAACCGATAGAGTCTATTAAACGAAAAAAAGAATATTTCTTTTTGAAGAAAATTGGCATAAAGTAAGTAATTATACTTGCCAATATTCCCAATAAAAGATAATTATAGTCTTTTAAATAAAATAAAGGAACCCTGCCGATTATCAAATCTCTAATTGTTCCTCCGCCAACAGCTGTTAAAATACCTAAAAAAATCACTCCAAAAACATTCAAAGACCTTCCTTTGGCTTTATATGCTCCGGTAATTGCAAAAGCAACCGTTCCCAATAAATCAAGAAAATACATATTAAAAATAAATTAAGAAAAATAATAGAAAAATCAAAGCAAGTGTTGGGAAAATAATTTTTTTTCGTTGATGTTTAATTTCCACGAAAATCGCCAAAAATAAAAAGAAGAGAAAAAAAGCAAGCAAAATTTTTAAAAAACGATTACTAAAAATCAAAAGAGGTTTTAAAACTTTTGCCGGATTTGATTTGATAAAAAAATATTTATTTAAAAGAAAAAAAGCGGGTTTTTTTATTTTTTCACAAGATATTAATTCGCTTTTCTTTTTCTTGTTTTTATCATACAAAATTATTTTTCCAAAAGGCGAACACGCTTTCTCTTTTATAAAAAATTCTCCGGACCACGAACCATCATCATTCTTTTTTAAATCAAAAACTTTATCTAAATAGTTTAATTGAATTTTTTCAAAATTTTTTAAAGGAAAAATTTTTACTTTTATTTTAATTCCACCCGATTCTTCTTTAGAAAATAATTTACTGTCAAGTTTATTAATAAAATGTTTTTCTTTTTGCGATATTTTTTTATTTTGAGTACCAAAATATTGGGCAATTAAAATCGTATCAACCCCCTCAAAATTACCTTTTAAAATCCCAACTCCAATATCTTCATATTTTGGTTCTAACAAATTTTCTCTATGCAAAGGACTGTTTTCCCAAGCATTCATTACATCTTCTGCCGTTAAAAAAGAAATTGCCAAATTTTCTCCGGCCAAAGTATAGTCATAATTTACCGCTTTTAACCAATCGCTTATATTTCTCCCATCGGGAGCGGTATGAGAAAAATACTGATAAGTAATCATATCATTCGTTTTTCGATAAGCGGCTTCGTCCAATAAAACATTTTCTTTTAGAATATTTAATTGATTTTCAATTCTTAATTTGTTTGTCAAAGTGATAATTTTATGAGCTTCCACTTTTAAAACATCAGGACTTAACCAAGCAAAAGTCGGCATCGCTAATAAAAATGAAATTAAAATTATTTTTATCAAAAAAGAAGCACCGGCATAAAAACCCACTCTTTTGGGTCGTAAAACATAGGGCTGAAAATCATTTTCTTGAGAGGGAATTAAAAAATTTTTAAAATTTTTCTGAATTCTCTTTTTATCAAAATATTTAGGTTTTTCAAACTCATTATTTTTCATAATCTCAAAATTCACCTAAATATATCATAAAATATCTTGAAAATCAAGGGTGTCCACTGTCACTCTGAATTTATTTCAGGGTCTCGTATTTTTTAAATTATTACTCTTTCCTCCGAGATGCTGAAACGAGTTCAGCATGACATGGGGAAACTAATGTCATTCTGAACTTGTTTCAGAATCTCGGGGTTTTTAGGTTTTACTCTTTCCTTCGAGATACTGAAATGTTCAGCATGACATGGGTGTAATTCAGTATGATATAAAAAACCACTATCACCCAAGGACCCATATTAAAATCACTACCACCATAAACTTGTTTCAGGGTCTCATATAAACATATGTCATTCTGAACTTGTTTCAGAATCTCGGGGTTTTTAGGTTTTACTTTCTCCTCCTAGATGCTGAAACAAGTTCAGCATGACAGGAAGAAAACGAGACGCTGAAATAAATTCAGCATGACAGGAAGAAAACGAGACGCTGAAATAAATTCAGCATGACATAAAGGAACTCCTTCCCTTTATTTTTTATCAAAAAAATAATAAAACATAATTCCGGCGGAAATGGCCACATTTAAAGATTCCATCTCTCCGTTAGTTTCAATGGTAATTTTTTTATCAGCCATTTCCAAAAATTTTTCCTCAATCCCCAAAGACTCTCCTCCTAAAATAAGACAAAAATTTTTTTCCGATTGACAATCTTGCAATTTTTCTCCACCCGAAACAACTGAAGCGAAAATTGTCATTTTTCTTTTAATCTTTTCAAAAATTTTTTGATTTTTATCCTTAACAATATTTAATTTAAACAAAGCATCTTTAGACGCTTGTATTGTTTTTAAATTGTAAATATCAACTGTTTTTTCGTCCACAACAATATTTTTAATTCCAAAAGCCAAAGCTGAACGAAAAATTGTCCCCAGGTTTCCGGGATCACTTATATTATTCAAATAAAGAACTTTTCCGGAAAAATTAATTGTTTTTTTCTCTATTTTATAAATCGCAATTATTCCTTCCGGATTGTCCAACTGACTGCAATAATTATTC
>JALULG010000120.1 GCA_027040785.1 bacterium | reverse complement strand
ATTTAAAAGCAATAGTTTATGTACAAAATATAGAATATGAAAAAGCAAAAGAAGAAATAGAATTTATTCCATATCTAAAAGTCAATGATGTGGGTTTATTGAATGATTATGCGGGTATATATAAATTAGTCGGTAATTATCCTAAAGCCATAGAGATATATGATTTTATTTTGTCAGAAAAACAAAAAGAATTACAATCAAATTTATATTTGTTGACAATGTTGTATAACAATGTTGCACAAATTTCTGAAAAAATAGAATATAGAGATAATGTTGAACGATATTATCGAGAAGCATTAAAAATTATAAAAGATAAAAGTTCTGAAAAAACTAAAGAATATGCAACGGTTTTAAATAATTTAGGGATATTTTTAAATTCTATAGAGTATATAAAAGACGCTTTATTTATACGAAAAGAAATTTTTGGCGATGAACATATTGAAACAATGCAAAGTTATAATAATTTAGCTGCATATTATTATAAGGTAGGTCAATATACTTATGCAGAAGAGTTGTTTAAAAATGTCTTAAAGTTTAGATTGAGTTATTATGGAGATTTTCATCCAGAAGTGGCAGAAATTTATAATAATATTGCGGAATTATATAGAAAAAGAGGAGAGTATGATTTTGAAGAATTAAAATCACTTTATTTAAAAGCTATAGAAATAATTAAATTTTATTTTGGAGAAACTCATGAGTCATTAGCTGGAAAACTTAATAATATTGGTGATCTCTATAGAGAAAATAATCAATCTAGTGATGCTTTAGTGGAGTATAAAAAAGCTTTATCTATATACAAATCCAGTTTTGGTACAGAAGAGCATGCAACAATTGCAACTGTCTATGGTAATATGGCTTTGACATATCAAGAGCTAGGAAATACAATACAAGCATTTAAGTATCATAATAAAGCTTTAGATATAAGAAAAAAAATATTTGAACCAAATGATTATTATATAGGTCTCAGTCATGCTAATTTAACAGGGTTCTATAATATATTAAAGCAGTTTTCTAAAGCATATAATCATGTTTGTATTGCAGTAGAGATATGGAAAGAAAGATTGCCTGAAAAACATCCTGATTTATTAAAAGCAATAGAGATGAAAACAATGTTAGGAAAAATTATATGATTATTAAAGAAGCCCTTTCTTGGGCGAGTTCAGAGCTTAATAAAGTCTGTGAACGACCGCAATATGAAGCAGAGTTATTACTCGCGTATCATCTAAAAAAAGATCGTATGTATCTTATAACACACGATGGTGACGTTTTAGAAGATGTGGATACGTATAAAAACCTTATACAAAGACGTGCCAAGCATGAGCCTCATGAGTATATCGTGGGTGTTGCTAGTTTTTATGATATACATCTTCAAGTAGAAGAGGGCGTACTTATTCCCCGTCCTGAGACGGAGATACTTATAGACTTAGTAGCAGACATCATAGAAAAAGAGCGTATCACACGTATCGCTGAGATTGGGGTGGGGACAGGTGCTATCTCTATTGTGTTGGCACGTAAGTTTCCTGAACTCAAGAGTATCGCTACAGATATTTGTGATGCACCTTTATGTGTGGCACAGAAAAATATAGAGACTTTTGGTTTGGAAAAACAGATAGAGGTGAGAAAATCAAACCTTATAGATGAGGTGCGTGAGTCTGTCGAACTCGTGGTCTCTAACCCTCCGTATATTGCAGAAGATTTTCTACTAGAGTCAAATGTGGTTGACTATGAACCCAAAGAGGCACTTTTTGGTGGCAGACTAGGGGATGAACTGCTAAAACAAATCATCCTAGATGTGAAAAATAGAGGCATTAAGTGGCTTGCCTGTGAGATGGGCTACGACCAAAAAGAACCACTCTCAGCTTTTGTTAATGAACTTGGAGTAAAATCCATACAATTTTACAAAGACTTAGCAGGCTTCGACAGAGGCTTTGTGATTGAATTTAATCAAGGAAATAATAATGAATAAAAATTTTAGAATGGTAACCATGGCATACCTTATCTTTACTTCTGCCGTACTAGGAATGATGCTCTATGCTGGCATTGTAGTGACGGCGGTCACCTTTCATACAGAGGCGTGGTTAGGTGCTGACTTGTTGACACGTTTCCAAGAAGGGCAGATCATGACGGAAAACTTTTTACGTCTGTCGTATGTTATCAACGTCCTAATAGTGGTAGTGGTACTTTATGAGGGTTACAAGTTTAAAAAATTTGAACGTGACACTGTGACACAAGTGGCAACCTTTTTTGTCTTGGCTACGGCATTACTTTTTTCACAATACTACTTACCAGACATCATCGCTATGCAGCATCAGGGAGAAGCAGTGACAAAGTCGGTGGCATTTCTCAATACCCATAAAGGTTCAGAGATAAATTCTAAGATTTTGGCATTGTCTCTTTTAGTCTTAATCGTACAAAATATGCGTAAGGCATGTAAATAACCGTAGGGTGTTGTCCCCTGACAACACCAAAAATTTGAATGCAAAAGTAAACGGTGTTGTCAGGGGACAACACCCTACAGGAGAATAAATTGAGTGAAATTTTAGAACATCCTTTTAAACCTATAATTTACAAAGATACAGAGACTTTGATACTTGGTTCCTTCCCCAGTATCAAGTCTTTTGAAAATAACTTTTACTACGCACATCCTAGTAATAAGTTTTGGAAGATTTTAGAAGAGGTGACAACCTACCCCATAAACAATCGTGACCAAAAACTTTGGTTACTCAAAGAGGCGAAGTTGGGGCTTTGGGATATGGTAGAAAAGTGTTCTCGTGACAACTCA
>JALULG010000119.1 GCA_027040785.1 bacterium | reverse complement strand
GGCATATAATTGTTTTTTTTAAAAAATATGATATTATTATAATAAATTAATTTTAATTTTTAATAAAGAATAATTACTAAATTTATGCCAAAAAACAAACCAATCGTTCACTTGGTTAGTGATGACGAAGCCAAAGGTGACGCCAAAAAATTATTTGAAACCATTGAAAAAACAAGTGGAAAAGTTCCCAAATGGATGAGAGTAATGGCCAATTGCGATGATACTTTATTGGGATTTTTCAGCTTATTCAAATCTTTAATGGACAATGCGCCCACTGATCAAAAATTAAAATGGAAAATTGCTTATATTGTTTCAGAAATAAACAAATGTGATTTTTGTGTTGACGTGTCTAAATTAAAATTAAAAGAATTCGGTTTAGAAGAAAAGGAAATGAAAGATATTGAAAAAACATGCAACGAAGCCGAATGTATTGCTATTGATTATGCCAAAGAAGTGACTAAACACGCTTATAAAATAGATCAAAATCTTATTAAAAATCTCAAAAAACATTTTTCCGATGAACAGATTGTGGAAATTACGGCGGTAGTCGGTTTGTTTAATTTTATCAATCGCTTTAATGACGCTTTAGGTATTTTGCCGGAAATAAAATAACCTTGGAAAATTCCAAGGTTTTATTATGATTTTTAAAGAGAAGAGGGTTTTACCCTCTTTTTTCCGCTATTCGGGCCGGACAAGGAGTTTTTTCTTCTTCCTCTTTTTCAAGAGAAAAAAAACTACACCCCCAAACATCATTAACAATAAAATTAAATCGCCCTCCATCAAAAGCATCAAAATGTCTCCCAAAAAGAAGAGCGGAGCTCTTAACGATTACCGGGACACTAAATTCCCCGCCTTTTTTCAAAAATTCTTTAAATTTTTCCCAAATCTCTTGATTAACCCTCAAGATCAAAACAAGAGTTGGAACAATTCCATAAACTTTCCCCCGAGAAATTCCTCCTCCTTCTTCAAATAAAAAAGAAGAAAAAAGATCTTCAAAAAATTTTTTTCTCTCAGTATCTATCCTCCCGAGAAGATCTTCCTCGTAAAAAATTTCAAAGCGAATTTGGCCAACATAGGTTTTAAATTTTTCCATTACTGCCTCCTTTATTTTTTAATGTTTTATCAATCTATCGGATAACCGCATTGCGCCCAATCAACAATGCCGTATGCCAAATTATAAACCTCTTTAAAGCCCGATCTTTGCATCATATCAAGCATTATTTTACTTCTACTGCCGGTTCGGCAATAGATGAAATATTTTTTATCCTTATTTAAAGTGCTTAATTTGTTATGAAAATCAGGAGCGTAAAAATCTAAAATTACGGCCCCTTTTATTTTTCCGGCATTAAACTCCGGTAAAGTTCGGCAATCAATCAAAACAGTATCTTTATTTTTTTGATTTTCTTCCAATAATTTAAAAAAATCTTCGGAAGAAAGATTTTCTATTTTTTGATCCATATTTACTTAATTAATCATCTTTAATCTTTTTTGTCAAGAATGTTTGCATTTTGCTTTTCTAAAAAAGCAATTCATATAATATAAACCAACAACTTGAATTAAAGCGGAAAAAATAATTATCCAAACCGCATAACTTTCCAAAAATTCCACCATAAAACCCGGAAAAATAGCCGAAACCACCCCCAAACCAATACTGGCTCCGCAAATCGGAGCCCCAACCCCGCAAACTTGCAAAGCGGACAAACCGATAGCGGTGGCAATAATCGTCATAAGTGAACCGCCATAAGTTTTTGCCAAAACAAGTCTTTCCTTAACGCTCCTGACAATACACATTATGGTCAAAGAAAAAGTGGTCATAAAAGTAACGGCCACCAAATAATACCAGCCGTTAAAAACTGTATCCGGAATTAAAAAATAACTTAAAACAAAGGTTATTAAAAAAACACTTTTACAATAATTACTTTTCAAAACAGATAAAAAATACATAGAAAATCGCTAAAACTTACGGTTTTAATAATACAATATTTTAAAGAAAAATTCAATTTTAAAATTTTTTAACTATCTCCCTGAATTTCTTCAATCTTTTTCAATGTTCTCAAATCAGCCACACCAAAATTTTTATCATTTTTAGAATAAATTTTAAACTTTTCTTGAAATCTTTGAACAGCTCTTTGGGTTAGTTCTCCAAAATAACCCGAAATAATCCCTTCCGGATAAATAATCTTATCTTTTGCCAATATTTTTTGCAAATAAACAACATCATCTCCTTTTAGACCTTTAAATAAATTTCTTTTAAATCTTGTTTCTTCTTTATTTTTATCACCACCAATCAATGAATTTACAAATTTTAAAGTTGAATATCCGAAATAACCGGTTCCTTTTGACAAACCGATCGGTTTTAAAATTTTATCCTTATAAAATTCTTGGAATTTAATTAAAGCTTTTTGAGTTAATTTGCCGAAAAAATCGGTTTCTTTTCCCGGGGAACCAAGACCTTTTTTGCTTAATAAAAAGTCTTGCTTATTGAGAAAAATTTGGAGCTGTTTAACATCCTTTCCAAAGTCCCCAACTCCCAAAAAACGTTTAAATTTATAAATAAAATTATTTTTCTTTTTTTCAATTTTAATAACTCCACCATCGTGACAAATGGATAAATCATCAACCGTTTTTATTTTATCCCAAGAAAATCCTTTTTGATTAAAAGTAAATTCATCAAAAATATGTTTTTTAGAACAATTTTCTATTACATAAACTCGGGGATTATTTTTTTCTTTTAAGAGTTCTCCTTCTTTAAAAGAACAAGAGCATTTTTGATCTGTTGAAC
>JALULG010000118.1 GCA_027040785.1 bacterium | reverse complement strand
CTATAATTGCTGTAAATATGTGAAATAAAATTTTAGCTAAAATTACACCCAAAATACCTAACAGAGGCGTTAAATACAAAAGAAGCATTATTAGGAAAATATTTGGATATATTCCTAATTTATAATAAATATTTTTTGGCACCTTTGTTAACTTAGATGTTATAGCGCTGTCAAGAAAGGCTATCAGGAGAGCAAAAGGGATTTTCAGGGAAAAAATCTGAGAAAGCATGATTGACTCTGAGTACTTAGGAAATATCAAGTTATACAAAAAAGGAGCAATGATTACATATATAAGCATCATTAGCAGTCCTGTTATAAGCAAGAAGAACAACCTTTTTAACATTAGAGAATCTATTTTTTTTGCGGGTCTTTGAGACAATTTGGGGAGCACAAGCGCATTAATGTTTTTAGAAAGCATTTTTATTTGGTTTACGGGAGCAATAGCAAAAGAATATATAGCCAACTCCGCGGACCCTAAATAATGGAAGATTAGTAATTTGTCGAGATATGAGGCAAAAATGTTAACTACGCCTATCAGACTTAAATGTTTTCCATAAGATATTGTTTCGGGGTCTTCTTTTTTGTTATTGATGACAAATTTTAAAGATAATTTTAGAATAATTAACCTTAAAAAAGTATAACTTGCCAGATAAACAAATAAAATTACCAGCAGGTTTTTAGTAAAATAAATAGTTAGAAAAATTGATCCAGAAGCAATGATTTTAATTAAAATCCCATATTTTGAAGCAATATCAAATTTTTTTTTGCCTTGCAGCAATGCCCCGTATAAAGCAAAAGAATCTATGAAAGGGATAAAAATAGCCGTTATTAAAAAGGTAAAGGTTAAAGCTTGATTGTCATTAAAATAATAATATCCTGCTAAGATTAAGCTAGATATTCCGCCTAATAAACCCCATTTAATTTTTGATTTTAAAGCTGGCAAAAAAGAGCCTTCATCGCCGCGAGCGACTGCTCTGGTCACCGCCGTATTCATTCCGGCAAGAGTCGGAATACTCAATATCCCTACAATAGAAAGAACATATTTATAAGTTCCATAAGTTTCTTTAGGGAGGAGATTGGCAAAGGCAATAGCAAGAAGAAAAGAGGAAAGAGAGGAGATTATCTGCCCGAGAGTGAGCCAAAATCCGCCTTTGGCCAAATAGACCATGTCTGTTTTGGTGTATTTTTCACTCCAACGCAGCAGGCGGTAGATTTTTATTTTAAGAAGTGACATAGTAACATATTTTTTTACCTTCCTCCGCCAAGGAGGACTATTTTTATGGTTTTGAGGACAATGCTGAGGTCTAAAATAAAAGAACGGTTTTTGATATAGTAGAGGTCATATTGCATTTTCTGGAGAGCGTCTTCTATGGAAGCTCCATAAGGAAAGTTAACCTGCGCCCAGCCAGTAAGCCCCGGGCGGACAATAAGGCGCTCTTTGTAAAAAGGGATATGCTGTTCTAAGGTTTTTATAAACTCGGGTCGTTCTGGCCGGGGCCCAATAAAACTCATTTCTCCGCGAATAATATTAAAAAGTTGGGGGATTTCATCAATTCTGGTTTTGCGCAAAAATTTACCTAAGCGGGTGATGCGCGGATCATTTTCTTTGGCCCACTCCGCTCCGTGTTTTTCCGCGTCTTTTATCATAGTGCGCAGTTTAATAGCCAAAAAATTTTTACCGCCCCGTCCTGTTCTTATTTGGGTGAAAAATACTGGACCAGGACTGTCTAATTTAATAAGAAGGGCCAAAATCGGCAAAAAGGGCAGAGAGATAACCAGAGCGATAATCGCCAAAACAATGTCGCTTATTCTTTTAAAAAATTCATAAAAGTTTTTTTCACCTTCGCGGAGATTTTCCAAAAACCATGTTTCGTTGATGATATTGACCGGTATTTTTCGAGTTAATTGTTAATAATGAGAAGGCAGGTGATAGATTTTGAAAAAAAAAAAAAGGCTTTGGTAAAGTTGTTTTATGAGGCGGGCGTTGTTTTCTTTAGGAAGAGCATTGACTACGGTTTGGATTTTTTCTTGTTTTATGATTTGGGGAAGGTTAAAATCATTATTTTTAATAATTTTTATTTGCTCAGGTAGTGAATAAATTTTTTGTTCAAGAGGAGTAATGACAATACTTGTCTCATAACCTAGTTGGGGATTTTGAACAATTTTTGTGATCAATTCTTTAACCTGTTCGTTTATGCCGATAAAGAGAAGTTTGTTAGAGGTAATTTTTGATTTTAAAAATGATCCATAGAAACCACGCCAGAGAAAAATAAGAGTGGTGGTAAAGAGAATGTCTATAAAAAGAACCCTTTTGGGGCTTAGTCCTGGATTGGGGAAGAAATAGAAAAAAGCAATAGCGATAATAGTATTAATAATAGTTATTTTTCCTAAAAGCGAAGAAAAAGAAAGTCCGCTTTGCGGCGTAGTTAATTCATAAAGGCCAGCTATATAAAAGACAACCAGCCAGATAGCAAAGATAATAGAAAAAAGTAGGAAATGTCTTTCCCAAAGGGCGGTAGTTTTCGTTCCGTAACGCACCAGAAGCGTTAAATACAAAGAAAGGTATAAAATAAAGATATCCCCTAAAACAAGAAAGATTTTTTTGAGTTTTTGGGAAAACATACAGTAAGAAATTATTCCAAAATCCAAATTATACCAAATTATTCCAAAAAGTTATTTTTTGTCATACTGAACTTGGTTCAGTATCTCGTCTCCAATGGTCATTTCCGCGAAAGCGGGAATCTAGATGTCATGCTGAATTTATTTCAGCATCCCATCGGAATTCGGGACCCTGAAACAAGTTCAGGGTGACATAAAAAC
>JALULG010000117.1 GCA_027040785.1 bacterium | reverse complement strand
GAGGATAAACCGGTGATTCGTTTTTTGACCAAACAACCTTAAATCCTTTTACAGAATAACCGTCAACCGTCCAATGGATTTGGGCGCCATCAGATTTTAAAGAGATTGATTTTACTGATTGTGTTTGAGTGGTAGTTTCCTCTTGATTGGCCAAACCAAAATTGGAAAAAACCAACAAACCGGAAACGATCAGTAAAAAGCTGATGATTTTTTTCTTCATAAAAAATATATTAAGAATTAATGCGTGGAAATAAAATTTTTGGTTTTTTAATTTTTGCTTTTTCCGATAAAATGCCCCATTTTTCCCTGTCTTGAAAATTTGATTTCAATTCTTTTTTTAAATCAAAGCCCAAAGAATCTAAAATAATTTCCGCAATTTCCGGCATAAAAGGATAAATCATCCAAGCGCCATGTCTAATCCTTTCCAATATATTATACATTATTTTTCCAACTTTTTCATCTTTTTCTTTTATAAGCTCCCATGGTTTAGTGCTTGTAATATAATTATCTAAAAAATTTACCACCCCCAGTCCCCTATTTTCAGAATCTGAACCAAAAAGCAAAGCCAAAGATCTATCTATTTTTAAATCATTCAAAGAATCTCCATAAGATTTCCAAGCGTTTTCAATACTGATATGAGAAAAAACGTGTCCTTTATAATTTTCCGCTTCTCCACCTGTTTTTTGCAATTCAATACCAGCTTTTTTCATTTGTTCATATAAAGAAAATGATCTGGATATCAAATTCCCCAATCCATTGGCAAGATCGGCATTGTATTTTTCATCAAATTTTTCAATTCCAATATCTCCGTCATGCCCGAAAGGCGTTGCGCTTGCCAATAAAAAACGAGTGGCGTCAACCCCGTATCTATTCATTAAATCATTCGGCGCAATAACATTGCCAATAGACTTACTCATTTTTTGCCCATCAACCAAGAAAAAACCGTGTATAAAAAGTTTTTTTGGTAAAGGCAATTTCAAAGCCAATAACATTGCCGGCCAAATAGTGGCGTGCACTCTTAAAATATCCTTACTCATTAAATGCACATCAGCCGGCCACATTTCGGGAGTTTTTCCGGCTGTTCCATCCCAACCCAATCCGGTTAAATAATTTAAAAAAGCGTCCGGCCAAACATAAGCCACCTGCGAATTGTCCCAAGGCAATTTAATTCCCCAATCTATTTTTCTGGAAAAAGAAATATCCTTTAAACCATTTTTCAAAAAAGATAAAATCTCCTTCTTTTTTGATCTTGGTAAAATCAAAAGCTCATCTTTTTCAATCGCCTCTTTTATCTGTCCGGAAAATTCACTTAATTTAAACATATAGCTTTCCTCGCTTACCATTGTTGGTTTTATTTTATGATCCGGACACAAACCATTAACTAAATCTTTCTCTGTTTTATACTGCTCACAACCGGAACAATAAAGACCGGAATGCTCTCCTTTATAAATATAACCCTTATCGTATAAATATTGTAAAGCTTTTTGAACGGCAAGAATATGTTTTTCATCAGTTGTCCTGATAAAATTATCATTGCTGATATTTAATTTTTGCCAAGCATCTTTAAATAATAAACTGACTTTATCCGCATATTCTTGGGGGTTTATTTTTTCTTTTTCCGCAATAATTAAATTCTTTTCTCCATGCTCATCGGTTCCGGTTAAAAAGAAAGTTTTATCTCCCCTCATTCTATGATAGCGCGCTAGAATATCAGCCGAAACGGTTGAATAAGCATGCCCGATATGAGGCGCTGCGTTAATATAATAAATTGGGGTTGTAATGTAAAATTTTTTCATAATTATTTTTCCTCTAATTTAAGTTTTAAAATGCTGTAAACTTTATCGTAATAATCTTTTTCCACATTAAGAAATATTTCTTTGCCAGGACCTATATAAAAAACAAAATTACCATCTCGTTTTCTAAAAAATTTTATTTCTTTCCAAGTGTATCTTTTGATTTCGTCTTTATCCTTAATGGTTATAAAATTATCATCAATAATATAAGTTTTTTCTTTAAATTTTAATTTTTCATTAAAATAAAAATGCCAATGAAACAATGTTAAAACATAAACAATAAATAAAATTTTAAAAAACAAAAAATCAATTTTCAAATTTAACAAACCATTTAAATAATAAAGAATAAAATAAATAATACCTGAAAAATAAAAAGATAATGCCAAAAGTAAACGTTGTTTTTGGTTTTGTTTTAATCTTTCCGGCGTAGCTTTATAGGTATATTTTATTTGCGCGATCATATTTTTATATATAAATCAATAAACAATAATCACAAATTCTCCTTTTATTTTCTTGTCTTGAAAATAATTTAAAACTTCATCAATATTACCCCTGACAATTTCTTCAAAAATTTTCGTTAGTTCCCGACCGATGATTATTTTTTTATTGGAAAATTTTTTTAATAATTCCAAGTTTTTTAAAACCCGATAAGGTGATTCAAAATAAATTATTGGAAAATTTGTTTCAGCGATTTTTTTAAAATATTTTTCTCTACCTTTTTTGTGTGGCGGAAAACCTAAAAATAAAAAATTTTGCAAATTTATTCCGGCCACGGAAATTAAAGCCGTTAAAGCGCTCACGCCCGGTATTGGAATAATTTCTGTCGTTTTATCATACCTTAAAACATCGGCAATCAATTGATTTCCCGGATCGGAAACTCCGGGCGTGCCGGCATCTGTCACCAAGGCTAAATTTTTACCTTCTTTCAATAATTTAATTATTTTAGAAATTTTTTTTTGATTGGAATGATGATGATAACTTATTAAAGGCGTTTCTATTTCATAACGGTCGGACAATCTCTTGGTCATTCTGGTATCTTC
>JALULG010000116.1:621-2912 GCA_027040785.1 bacterium | reverse complement strand
GGCTTAGCGGTTCATTCCAATTTTTTTGGACAAACCGGTAGGCCTGAGTTACCCAACGTATGTAATGAGGGATATATTTGTCAGGAATATGTGCCGTTTGGGCGAGGTAAGTTTTGAAATCATTGAGCATAATGCACCTCCAATGGAAATACAAAAACGCAATAATCTTATCTGTGGAAAAAAATCCTTGTTAAGACAACCAGGCATAGTGCAAGAAAAGAGCAACGATCCGTCGTTTTTGTGAGAATATTCAGGGTCAGTGAAGTTATATAGCTTCCGTATAACTTTGAATTTACATAGAAAATACAGAATTAATTTTGAGAAAACAAGAGATATGCATTGATTTTATTTAATTGAATGTTTATTTTGTAGGCAATATTAAAATTCCGCAGAATAAGGATAAGTATTAATGTTGTGCGAAATTTAAAATTATCAGTCTGAAATTGAACTAAAAATATTTGGCCGTTGAAAAATAGAATAAAACCAGAAACTAAATCGACGTCTGAAAAGAACGTGGTGCTTGCCCTGTGCCGCTGGTAGTTTGAATCTTTTTGCGTGAATATTATTATTTCCCAAGTCGGAAAGAATTGTGTACTTTTTTAAAAAGAATTGGTATTTGAAAGTAGAATTAAATTTACAAAGTTTAATTTCCATTTTTTCAGGGAGATGGAATAAATTAAATATTTTCGCACAACAAAACGCTCAACCCGACGCCTTCAGCCGGCGGCGATTTGGCAGTGCGGTGAAGTTGTGAGGTGGCTTGCCAATTTGCGGCCGGAGTGAGTTTACGCGGCGCGGGTTAGCTTAATCGTTGCATAATTAAAGTCCGATGTTTTGACGGGATTTTACTTTGAAACGGCGGCGCAACTTTGATCAATTGCTTATTATCCACCTTCCGCGTGGCGATTGAAAAGTTGCCTTACTCCGTTTGAAGGTCGCAGAACGGTGATCAGGTGGCGTATTAAAAATTTCCATCTCAGCAGTGCTTTTGAATGACGAAAAGGATTCGGTGATTACGGAAGAGAAAATAAATTAAAATTCGTACTTTGAGTTGACAATTCCCAAACGTTTTTATTATCTTCCATTGTGAAATTGGAATAAATAAAAATCTTGGTTTGGAAAATCGTGCTTTAGAATAAAAACAATCATGCAACAAAACGCTCAACCCGACCCGCCAAACGGCGGGCGGGTTAGCTTGATCGTTAGCGGCTTTATTAATTTTTTAACATTTAAAGGATAAAATACTAAGATAAATTTTATAAAAAAATAAAATTACAATATTTTAACGAATGTTTAAAAATGAAAGGATATTGTTATGAATAAAAGATTAATTATATTGCTAACATTTTTATCTACAATAATATTATTCTCGTTTTCTTTTGGATTTAATATTGATAGTACACCTACAATGAAATTTATTTGTCCTATAGATTCAGGTATTATCATATTAGATTATGGCCCAAGGTTGCATCCGGTATTAAAAGAATTAAAAAAGCACAAAGGGATAGATATTAAAACAAAAATAGGTTCGAATGTATATTCCAGTTTTGCAGGTGAAGTCGTATTTACAGGGAATAAAGAAGGTTATGGTAAAAGCATAATAATTAAACATAAAGAAGGATATTCAACGTTTTATGCTCATTTGCAAAAAATATTAGTTAAAAAAGGTCAACAAGTAGAAACAGGAACATTAATAGGATTAGTAGGAGAAACAGGACTAACTACAACCCCTAATTTACATTTTGAAATAATGAAGAATAAAGAATCAATTAATCCTCGTGATATTTTACAATTTGGAAATAAAATAAAAATACCCAATAGTCAGAATAACCGCTAACAAATCGCTTAACACGGAATTTGCCACGCGGGGCATGAATTCGTCCGGTGAGAGCGGCGTTGGCAGGTGAAAGTACTTGGCGCGTGGCAAATCCGGTTAGCTTGATCGTTAGGTGAAAATAAACAACAAATCAAGGTATTTGAATGCAAGGAAATATTAGAAGAAATGTAAAATGCATCGTAGGTTTACCTAGATGTGATTATGTATTTAATTCAAATCGCTCATGCTTTATAGCTTATGGTTTTGAAGAGAGTAAATTAGAAACAGACATTCTCCGTAGTATACTCATTGAAAAAAATATTGAAGTATATGAAGCAGGTGGCGATTTAGAACCCGGTAAGAATGCTTTTTGTATAAAAATTTGCTCCAAAATAATTACTTCTCAATTCTGTATTGTTTTATTAAATCAAGATCATAAAGGTGGTAGTAGTATTCCAAATGCAAATGTATATAT
>JALULG010000116.1:0-611 GCA_027040785.1 bacterium | reverse complement strand
TAACAAATCGCTTAACACGGAATTTGCCACGCGGGGCATGAATTCGTCCGGTGAGAGCGGCGTTGGCAGGTGAAAGTACTTGGCGCGTGGCAAATCCGGTTAGCTTAGGTCGTTGCATAATTACAAGGCCGATATTTTAACGGGATTTTACTTTGAAACGGCGGCGCAACTTTGATCAATCGCTTATTATCCATCTTCAGCGTGGCGGTTGGAAAGTTACCTTACTCCGTTTGAAGGTCGTAGAACAGTGATCAGTCGTCAGAAAAAATCTCCACAGTTATTTTGCCCTTGAATGATTAAAAAGAAAAGGCAATTACGCAAGAGAAAATAAATTAAACTTCGTACTTTGAGTTAGCAAATTCCAAACGTTTTTATTATCTTCCTTTGTGAAGTTGGAATATATAAAAATCTCCGTTTGGAAAATCGTGCTTTAGAATAAAGACAATAATGCAACAAAGCGCTCAACCCGACGCCTTCAGTCGGCGGCGATTTGGCAGGTCGGTGAAGTTGTGAAGTGTCCTGCTAATTTGCGGTCGGAGTGAATTTACGCGGCGCGGGTTAGCTTAATCGTTGCATAATAAAATGCCAATATTTTGACGTGGCTTTTCTTT
>JALULG010000115.1 GCA_027040785.1 bacterium | reverse complement strand
AAGTTTAAGTGTTTATCAAAGAATACTAACCGTCGATTCAACAAGCTCAGGTTTTCCAATTCTATCTATGCTTTAAAAACAGATGAAGAAAGAAACATCAAGTCAACTTTTTTTGATTTTAAAAACCAAAATATTTTAGAAAAATATTTTGGTTTTAAATATGGGTCTAAAATTTATTTGGATAAATTAAATTCTTTTTTGGGCGGAGGCGCTTGCAATACCGCGGTCGGGCTCAAAAGACAGGGTTTGAAAGTTTCCGTTAATATTGCGATTAATGAAAACGAAGGAGGGAGATGGATAAAAGAAAAATTGCGAAAAGAAAAAATTGATTTAAAAAATATTATTAAAGTGCAAAAAGAAAGTTCGGGTTTTTCTTTTATTGTTATTAATGATAATTCCGAATCGAAAGATCATATTGCTTTTTCTTATCGTGGAGCCAATAAATACTTGAAAGTTCCGAAAAATTTAAAAGAAAAATGGATTATTTTATCTTCTTTTACCGGAAAAAATTGGCAAAAAGAATTCAAAAAAATTTGCTTAATATATAAAAAAAAAAAAATTAAAATAGCTTTTAATCCGGGTAGCAGACAAATAGAAGGAGGATTAAAAAAAATGAGTAATATTTTAAAATTAACGGAAATTTTTGTTGTTAATAAAGAAGAGGCCGGGGCTTTACTGGTGTCAAGGTATCATTACAATCACAGTTTATCCGTTAGAGAGATTCTGGAAACTTTATATAAAAATATAAAAGCTTTGGTGATTGTGACAGATGGATCTCACGGAGTTCATCTTTATGATGGAAAAAATTTTTATTTTCAAAAATCTAAAAAAGTGAAAGTCGTGGATACAACCGGAGCCGGCGATGCTTTTTTGAGTGGTTTTTTGGGTTCTTATATAAAAACGGGGAATATTAAAAAATCTTTACTTTTTGGAGTTACGAACGGAGCGTCCGTAGTTTCTAAGATCGGCTCTCAGCAAGGTCTTTTAAAAAAATAATTAATTATAAATTTTATATTGGTTAATCCTGTGAACGGGATTGACTTTTTTTCTTATTTAGATTATTATTGTGTATTAAACTATTATAATAGTTTAATATTAAAACAAGAACATTACAATTAATTATAATTTAAAGGAGGTTTTTATCGTGAAATTCGGAAATATTGAAATTATCAGCGAATGTAGAGCGATGAAAGAAGTTTTTAGAACTATCAATTTAATTTCAAAAATTGACGTTCCGGTTTTGATCAAAGGTGAGACCGGGACTGGTAAAGAACTGATTGCGCAAGCAATTCATTTTTTGTCCGAAAAATCAACAATTAGGACATTGAATTGCTCGGCAATTCCCAAGGATTTAATTGAAAGTGAACTTTTTGGACATGAGAAAGGTTCTTTTACCGGTGCTGATAAAAATCGCAAAGGCGCTTTTCGTTCGGCCGATGGAGGTACTCTTTTTCTGGACGAAATAGGGGACATGTCGTTAGAGGCCCAAGCAAAACTTTTACGGGCTTTGGAAAACGGCGAGGTTACCCCGGTTGGTTCAGACTCTTCTTACATGGTTGATTGTCGCGTTATTGCGGCAACCAATCAAAACTTAAAGGAGAAAATGAAAAAGGGAGAATTTCGCTCAGATCTCTATTATCGTCTTAAAACAATAGAGGTTAATCTCCCTCCTTTAAGAGAAAGAGGCGAAGAAGATTTGAAATTATTGGTTTATTACTTTTGGGATTATTTTTGGAGAAAACACTTCTCTCAAAGTAAAGTTGATCCCAGAGTATTATTGGCTGATTTTTTCTGTCAGCTTATTTTAGATGTAGAAGATCTTGAAAGTATTGAAGAAGTCAGAAAAAAAGCGGAAAATTATTTCAGAGGATTCTCTTTTGATGGAAACATGTCTCTTAATTTAATAAAGAAGCAAATCTTTTTCTTCTACTATGGTATGAAGGAAAAAGATTATAAGGGGATTTTTTGGCAACTTTTGAAAAAAGGATTTTTGGCTTATACTTGGCCGGGGAACATAAGAGAGTTGTCTTCTTACATTGAAAGCTCTCTTTTATTAAGGAATATTCAGTCTCTCAAAGAGGAAAAAGAGGAAACTAAAAAAAGGAGAATTTCAAAAAAGGAATTAAAAAAGAAAATAAAAGAGTTGATTATCAACAAATATAACGGTCGGGTCGTTCTTTCTTTTAACGATCCCGAAGTGAGAGAATTTTTTAACGTTGATAATCAAGGCATGCTTCAAAGCTTGATTCATAGGATGGGTTTGAGCGAACAAGCAAAAGATGCTCGCAAAAAATATATTTCCTCTTTTTCAGATGAAGAATTAAAAGAGGTCTATAAAGAGGTAGGAGGGAATAGAAGGGATTTCGCGGAACGTTTTTTCTTGTCCCCGATAGAGTTAAAGGAGTTTTTAGGGGATAGATTGGAAAAATTGGACGAATAACAATAACCGCCGGTTATCATAACCGGCGGATTTTTTGTTGTTAAAATCAGAAAAATTGACTAAACGGTTTCAACGATTATTTCATTATTTTTAGCGTCAATTTTTACCGTATTGTTTTCCTTTATTTTTCCTTCTATAATCATCATGGCGATTTTATCTAAAACCATATTTTGCAAAACTCTTTTTAATGGTCTGGCTCCGAAAAGAGGGTCATAACCTTCTTTGGCAATAAGATTTTTCGCTTCGGTTGAAACTTTAATTTTAATTTTTTTATCTTTTAATCTTTGGGCTATTTTTTTGAATTGCAAATCAACTATCTTTTTAATTTTCCCCTTATACTTTTTATTTATCTCATAATTCATTATTGGTTTTTTTGATGGGGATACTATTGTATCTATATACTCTTTTGCTTTTATAATGTTATCTTTTGAGTTACTTGTTATTTTAACAGAGTTTGCATCTCTATCTATATCTATACTTACTC
>JALULG010000114.1 GCA_027040785.1 bacterium | reverse complement strand
ATAAAAATTTTAGTTGAAGCCCTGCAACAACTTGGTGCAGACATCACTTATTTAAAAAATGAAGGCTTTCCACCGCTGGCAATCTCCGGAACAAAGCTTCTTAAAGACCATATAACTATAGCTCAAAATGTTAGCAGTCAATATATTACTGCATTATTACTCATTGCGCCGGCTTTACCAAACGGTTTAAAAATTCACTTAACCGGCAAACAAGTTTCTAAGCCTTATATTCAAATGACCATTGCTATTCTTAAAGACCTTGGCATTAAAGTAATTGAAAAAGAGCAAGTTATAGAAGTTTATAAGACTAAAAATATTACAACTAAAACAATAAATATTGAAGGAGACTGGTCATCAGCTTCATACTTTTACGGAGCTGCTGCAGTCTTAAAACAAAAATTAATCATTCAAAAATTTAATAAGCAGTCTATACAAGGAGATCGTTGGATTATGCAATACTTTCAGAAATTGGGCATAGAATCTCAATTTATTGAAGAAAATAAACTTTTATTACGCCCTATTCCAAATTTTATTTACCCGAAAAAGTTATCATTTGATTTGATCAACACTCCCGATTTGGCCCAAACCTTGGCAACAACTTGTTTAGCATTAGGCATAAAATGCCATCTCACAGGCTTACAAACTCTTAAAATAAAGGAGACAGACCGATTGCAAGCTTTAAAAAATGAAATGGAAAAATTTGGCGCAACTGTTCAAATTAGCCATAATGAATTAAAAATTACTACGCCGATAATTAGCCGAACTAATATTACTATTGATACTTATGAAGACCATAGAATGGCTATGAGTTTTGCTATTTTAAAATTATTATATCCGCAAATATGCATTAATAATCCCGGCGTTGTAGAAAAATCATTTCCGGATTTTTGGGAAAAATTTCAATTTTAAAACTAATTTACAAATCAATTTTAAATTTATTTTTTAAATAAATTAAATCAGGATATTTTTCCATCATTTTTTTAAATTTATCTTTATTGCTATAAACAAATTCTTTTTTCTTTTCTTCTTTAACTTCAATTACAAAATCGATATCATAATTTTTTAAATTATCTCTTAAAAATTTTAAGAACTTATCTTTGTTTCGTTCCAGTTCTTTTTTTAAGGCATCGCTAGATAAAGTTAAATGTATGTAAGGCAGTTTTACCCGAGGATTTTGATCTATAGTTAAAATAGACAATAAATTTCGTTCATTATTCCGGCGTAATTTTTTTAAATAAATATGCCAATATTTTTCAAAATCTTTTTGCGAAAAGTTTTTTTTAGGTAAATTTTGAGCCTCCAATTGTTGATTTAAACGCTCTAACTCCGCTTTCTTTTCTCTAAGAGCCTTTAAAGATAGACCGGAAACCGATTTTTCTCCTTTATCAGAAACTGCTTTTGGTAATTTAACGCTTTTGTTAGAATTTGCTTCCTTTTTTGCTTTTGCTACCATTTTTGAAGGTGCTTTAAAGCTCTCTACAATCTTTATATTCTGGCGAAAAAAAGCAGCCGGTAAAATTTCATTTATTTTTTTTTTGGCTTCATCTAAATTTAGAGAAGCTAATTTCATTAATGTGAGTTCTACCAACAAATGCGGACTTTTACTTTGTTTGTATACGATATCGGTTTCTGTAACCAACTCTAAAGCGCGCATTAAAAAAGGCAAGCTAACAGCCTTGGCTTGCGAAATATACTGTTTTTTTACATTATCACTTACTTCTAACAAATCCATTGTCTTTGGATCTTTTGCTACTAACAAGTCTCTAAAATGACCTGACAAACCTGCTAAGAATTGGTGTGCATCAAAACCTTTATATAACAGTTCATTAAAAAAGTTTAAAACTGCTGGAATATCGTTTTTTAAAAATAAATCATGCATTTTAAAATAAACATCATAATCCAAAATGCTCATGCTTTCAGAAACAATTTTACGTGTGATTTTTCCGTTAGAATAACTCACAACTTTATCAAATAAGGAAAGGGCATCACGCAAAGCGCCATCAGCTTTTTGAGCAATTAAAAATAAGGCATCATCTTCTGCTTCCAACGATTCTTGCTGTACAATTTTTTTTAAATGTTCTTTGATGTCAAAAGCACTAATACGCTTAAAATCATATATTTGACATCGAGATAAAATAGTTGGAATAATTTTATGTTTTTCAGTTGTGGCTAAAATAAAAATAGCATGTGCCGGTGGTTCTTCTAAAGTCTTTAAAAAAGCATTAAAAGCTTGTGTCGATAACATATGTACTTCATCGATAATATAGACTTTATATTTACCGATTTGTGGTGGAATACGTACTTGTTCTATTAAACTGCGAATATCATCAACTGAATTATTAGAAGCAGCATCTAATTCAAAAATATTAAAAGCAAAATCTTCTTCTGTTTCCAAGCCTTCTGCTTTATTGATTTCTTTTGCCAAAATACGTGCACAAGTAGTTTTGCCAACACCACGCGGGCCGGTAAAAAGCAAGGCTTTAGCCAAATGATCTTTGGCAATCGCGTTTTTTAAAGTATTTGTAACAGCTTGCTGTCCAACAACTTCTTCAAATTTTTGCGGACGGTATTTTAAGGCAGAAACAATATAATTCATAAATCAAACATATATAACAAAAGTAATGATTTTTTTGGGCTAAAAAAATACTTCAATAAATTAAATAATTTGTTGGTTTACATTTTTTATCGTGTTATAATATGTTTTTAAATATAACGCTTTTTCTTTGATAAAATTTGTTTTTTGATGTGCTTATATCACTCTATACAAAGTGGCATTTAGTTCACTTAAATAAATTTGATCAATGAGTTTAAAATCAACATCACGCTGATGCAACCACTGCTGCTGTGCTAATAAAAGAACTTGTTGTCAGGAATCAGATAGAACTGTTTTGAGTTTTTGATAATAATAGTTTAATTTTTTCCATATTTTTTGTGCCTTTTAATACAATGTATCATACCGGTTGTAG
>JALULG010000113.1 GCA_027040785.1 bacterium | reverse complement strand
ATAATTTTGTTTTTTGTTGTTATTACCACCGGCTTTTTTTTATATTATCATTTCAATATTTTTAGAATTTTCTTAAAAAGATTTTACAAAATGCTTTTATTTCAAGAAATTTTGGTTTACGTTTCCTTGATTGGCGCAATTTTTATGACTTATATATCTTATGAAAATTTTTTCAAATTATTGATGTTGTATCTTAAATAAAAACATTTGAAAATCGTTCTATTTTTAAAGGGCGGTTTTTTATTTGCTTAAAAATAAGATATGTTTTATTATTAAATTGTTAATAATTAATTTAAAAAATATGCCTAAAAAAATCATATATTTGGATAATGCGGCGACAACGCCGGTTGATAAAAAAGTGCTTCAAAAGATGCTACCTTATTTTAGTGAAAAATTCGGCAATGCAATGAGTTTGCATACAATGGGCGAAGAAGCCGGTGATGCGGTGGAAGAAGCGAGAGAAAATATCGCCAAAATATTAAATTGCGATGTTCAAGAGATTTTTTTCACTTCCGGTGCAACAGAATCAAATAATACCGCCATTAAGGGAGTGGTTAAAAGATATATTCAGGAATTTAAAGGAGAAATTCCTCATATAATCACCTCCGCTTTTGAGCATCATTCTGTTTTGGATGTTTTTAAAAGTTTGGAAAGAGATAAAAAGGCGGAAGTAAGTTTTGTTGCGCCCAAAGCGGATGGAGTAATTGATGTTGATGATCTTAAAAAGGAAATTAAAAATAATACGATTTTAATTTCAATAATGTATGTTAATAATGAAATTGGAACAATTCAGCCGATTAAAGAGATTGGGGATTTGGTTAAGGAAGTAAACAAGAAACAAAGAAAAAGTCCTTTGATTTTTCATACTGATGCTGTTCAAGCTCTAAATTATTTTACTTGCGATGTTGAATATTTGGGCGTTGATTTAATGTCGTTGTCGGCTCATAAAATATATGGTCCCAAAGGTATTGGAGTTTTGTATAAAAGAAAAAATTTAAATATCCCTCCTTTGATGAATGGCGGAGGGCAGGAAAGGAATTTTCGTCCGGGAACTCACAGTGTTCCGCAAATTGTCGGTTTTGGAGAAGCAATAAAATTGGTTAAAAAAAGACTTGAAAAAGGCGAGGATAAGAAAATGAAAGAAAAAAGAGATTATTTGATAGAAAAAATTTTAAAAGAAATTCCCGATGTGTATTTGAACGGATCACGAGAAAAACGATCGCCAAACAATATTCATTTTCGCTTTGATTCTGTTGAAGGCGAGAGTTTGTTGATGAAACTGGATATGGAAGGAATTGAGGTCGGTACCGGATCGGCTTGTTCCTCGGCGTCTTTGCAAGCATCACATGTTTTATTGGCTTTGGGCTTGAAACAAGAACAAACTCATGGTAGTTTAAGAATCACGTTGGGAAAGGATACTTGCAAAAAAGATTTGGATTATTTTTTCAGTAAATTGAAAAAAATAGTCACTGATTTGCGAAAAATTTCCGGAAACGTTTTAGATGAATTTAAAAATAAATAAAAAAATATGAAATATTCCAAAAAAGTTATAGAGCATTTTAGAAAACCTCATAATCAAGGGGAAATAAAAAATCCCGACAGCGTAGCGGTTGTCGGTAATCCGGTTTGCGGTGATATAATGCGTTTATATATAAAGGTTGGAAAAAATAAAAAAGGCGAAGAAATCATTAAAGATATTAAATTTGAAACATTGGGTTGTGGGGCCGCCATTGCGACTTCTTCAATGATTACTGATTTAGCAAAAGGGAAAACATTGGAAGAAGCTTATAAAATTACCACAAAAAACGTCAATGAAGAACTTGAATGGTTGCCACCCGTAAAACAACATTGCAGTAATTTGGCGGCTGAAGGATTGCATGAGGCCCTTAAAAAATATTTTGAAAAGAAAAAAGAAAAACCCAAAAAGAAAAAAGTATGCAAATCCGCGAAGTCAAAGAAGATGACCAAGAAAAAATCATAAATTTATTAAAGCAATTAAGTAATCGTGAAATAAAAATTGATTTGAATTTTTTAATTTCTCAAAAAGACACTTATTGTTTTGTTATTGAAATTAACAATGATATTGTGGCTACCGGCACAATATCATTTTATTATTCTTTAATTAAGGGAAAAACGGGTGTAATTGAAGATGTAGTTGTTGACAAAAGATATCGTCGGCAAGGTTTAGGTAGGAAAATTATGAAAAAACTTATTGAAAAAGCTAAAAAGGAAAAAGTAAAGTTTATTACTTTGACCAGTAATCCTAAAAGGATTCCGGCCAGAACATTATATCAATCTTTGGGTTTTGAATTAAAAGAAACCGGTTTTTTTGTTTTAAAAATTTAATCATATGTCTGGAAAAAAATACGCTGTTTCCGCCGGTCATATTGAGACCGCCAAATCAGCTCAAAAAATATTGGAGAACGGGGGGAATGCTTATGATGCCATTTTGGCCTCTTTTTTAACCGCTTCCGTCGTGGAACCGGTATTATCGTCTTTGGGGGGAGGCGGTTTTTTGACCGCTAAAACCAAAGATGAAAGTATTTTGATTTATGATTTTTTCACCCAAACTCCCTTGAAGAAAAAAAGAAATAATATAGAATTTTTTCCGATTATAGCCGATTTTGGAGAAGTGAAACAAGAATTTCATATTGGTGCCGGTTCAATCGCCACGCCCGGCGGGGTAAAGGGTTTGATTAAAATCCATAAAGATTTGGGAATTATGCCTTTAAAAGAAATTGCCGCTCCGGCAATTGACTTGGCTAAAAAGGGGATTAGGGTTAACGCTTATCAAAGTTTTATTTTTGATATTATCGGAGAAATATATAAAGCCGGCGAAGAATCTTTTCAAATTTTTAAAAGTCATAAAAAAGAAGGGTATCTAAAAAGAGAAGGAGAGATTTTAAAAATGTCTGATTTGGCAAACGCTATTGAACAAATTGTCGCAGAAGGTGATGATGTTTTTTATAAAGGTGAAATTGCGCAAAAAATAGTTAAATTAAGTGAGGAACGAGGCGGTTATTTAACTATGGATGATTTAAAAAATTATGAAGTAATAATCAGAAAACCCTTAAAAATAAAATATCGGCAAAACTATCTTTTAACCAATCCTCCGGTTTCAGCGGGAGGAATTTTAATTTCTTTCGCTTTGAAATTATTGGAAAAAATAGATTTGAAAAAAATAAAATACGGTTCCGCTGAATTTTTGGAAAATATGATTTTAACAATGAAGGCGACCGATAAAGCGAGAATTGATAAATTAAACGGAAATTTGGAAGAAAAAGGGATTGAAAATAAATTTTTGGATAAAGATTTGATTGATTTGTATTTCAAAGAAGTTTTTGGGCAAAGAAGTAAATTCGGCGGAACAACTCATATAAGTGTTATTGATGAAGACGAAAATATGGCGTCAATGACTGTTACCAATGGAGAGGGCAGTTCTTATATGATACCCGGCACGGGCATAATGTTAAATAATATGTTGGGAGAAGAAGATTTGAATCCAAACGGTTTTCATAATTGGCAGGAAAACCAAAGAATTTCTTCAATGGTTTCCCCTTCAATTTTATTTAATGATAAAATGGACCTGGTTATCGGTTCAGCCGGATCAAACAGAATAAGAACGGCGATTTTGCAGACCATTGTTAATATTTGCGATTATGAGAAATCAATAAACGAAGCGATAAACGGACCGCGTTTGCATTTTGAAGGCGATGTTTTAAATATTGAAAAGGGCTTTGATAAAAAAGGAATGGAAAAGATTTTGGAAAAATATAAAGATGCAAATGTTTTTTCGCAAAAAAATTTGTTTTTTGGCGGAGTAAATGCGGTCGGTTATGATAAAGAAAGAAAAGAATTTTTCGGATCGGGCGATTGTCGCCGTCAAGGAGTGGCTATAATCAATGGGAAAATAATTGAAAGTGTTTAGTGAATAAATTAAAATTAAAAATAACTGTAGTCAAATCTTAATTTATTCTTTGGGGAAAAGAGTATTTGGCTACGGTTTTTTTATAAAACCGATTAAATCCGAATAATTTGCGGATAAAAATCGGAATTTGCTAATATATTTTACGGAGAGGTGCCGGAGTGGTTGAACGGGTCGCTCTCGAAAAGCGATGTCCGCCTTCAAGCGGACCCAGGGTTCGAATCCCTGTCTCTCCGCAAATTGAAACTTCGCGCGCTGAAAGCGTGGAAGGACGGCGCGCCGAAGGCGTGCAAAGGGGCAAAAGGTGGCGCTTTTGCGCCACAAAAGCGCTGGGAGCGCTGACGGAAAAATGGACCGTTTTGTTACGAACCGTATGGTTCGTTCCGATTTTTTGGACAAAAGACTTCAATTCTGAAAAAGAGCCGTCTTTTGCCAAAAAATCGGCTTGTTTCGTGTCCAAAATCCAACTCCGCAATGGTTCGACCCAATTATTTCTCCCTTTTTCAAAATCTTTCATTTTCTCTTTCAAAGCAAGGGTGGCGCGCATAATTTTATCTTTTTGTTTGAGATACATTTCTTTCGGTAATATCTCCGTCAAGATAACTCTCGATCAATCTTTCCAAGCGCGCCTCGCTTGCTTTGATTTTTTCTGCAAGATTTTGAATTTCGCTTTGCGAGTCTCCTTTCTCTTCTTTCTCCTATTTGTCCACTTGCTTCAACATCCAGTCAGTATATCGCTCGCAAAGCGAAATTGTTTGAAGCCGTTTTCTCAACTGCTCGGCAAAGTCTTTTTCTTGCACATATCCTTGCGAGCATACACCTTTCTTTTTACTGCAACGATAGTAGCGATACACCCCACCATTTCCTTTGGCATATTGTGCGGTAATCATGCTTGCACACTCGCCAGAACGAAAAAGACCCGTAAACGGAAAATCATGTTTCTTTCTTTTCTTTCCGCTGGGTTTTTCTTTATCTTTCAAAACTCTTTGGACGGCTTCAAACAATGAGGGAGAAATAATTGGCTCAAAGTTTCCTTCAAACCATTCTCCACGATGTTTGATAAAACCAAGATAAGCTCTGTTTGTGAGAATGCGTTTGATGGAAACTTTGGCAAGCGGCGTTCCGTTGCGAGACACCACGCCCAAGTCCGCCAAAAACTGCACCAGCGAAACATAAGTGTGCTTGCCCGTTGCGTATTCCTCAAAAGCGCGCTTTACGATTTTTGCATTTACTGGATGTGGTTCAATATTCCGTATTTTCGGATTGTTCACATAACCAAAAGGAGCAAGATTTAACCACTCGCCACGGCGCAGTTTTTGGCGGACACCTCTTTTGATGTTTTCGCTTAAATTATCACTGTAATATTTAGATTGCCCGAACGCCACTTGCAACATAAAGAGCCCTTGCGGAGTTGGCTCAAACCAAAATGTCAAAAAGCGCAAAGAGACGATTTTCTTTTGATCTACCGCATAAATGATACGACCACCATCAATACTGTTTCTTGCCAACCTGTCGGGGTGCCATGCCAATACTCCAACATTGCCCATTTTTTCAATTTTATCCATCATTTCATTAAACACAGGTCGCCCCGGTGTCTTTGCGCTTTTTGACTCTTGAAATTCCTCAAGAATTTCAAGATTTTCTTTGCGCGCGTATTCTCGCAATTCAAAAAGTTGCGCTTCAATAGACATTACTTGTCTGTCGTCTTCTTCCGTTGATTTGCGAGCGTAAAGAAAATATTTTGGTTTGTTCATAATTTTTTCCTTAAATTAAATTGATTTGTAAAAATTATTCTTGGACACGAAACAAGACAAAACCGTCCATTTTTCCGTCAGCGCTCCCAGCGCTTTTGTGGCGCAAAAGCGCCACTTTTTGCCCCTTTGCGCGCCTTCGGCGCGCCGTGCCTCCGCGCTTTCAGCGCGAGAAGTTTCAATTTGCGGTGAGATTTTATCCTTTGCTCGAACCTTTTTTGAAAAGCAGGCAAAGAATTAAACAGCGGTGCGGGCAAAGCCCGCGCTATTTATCTCGCGCGCCCTTGCGGGACGCGCGAAACCGCTTTCACCGCGCCATCGCCTCCGCTACCGCTCCGGCGACCGCCCGACCAAAACCATTTCCTTTCAATAAACGACGTAGAGCGAGAGAAATACAAAAATTTTATTTTTGTATTTCCGAGCCGAGGAGTTTATATAAGACGAAGTGCTTTTATTTTTTGTTCGGCTCCTCCCCAGACCCCTCCGCCGAAAGGCGAAAAGAAAGGTAAGGAAATGGTTTTGTCGGTCGGGTTCGCTACCTATTATAATATATCACATTATTTTAATAAATCATAATATGATATATAATATTGATGTTGATAAATAAATTAAATTTATGAATAACAAAGCAGTACAGAAATTCGGAAAAAATATGAAGCAGATTCGCGAAGCGAAAGGAATGTCGCAAGGCGATATTTATCGCGCCACTAAAATTGAACGTGCGTACATCAGCAATCTTGAAGCTGGTAAACAGAATCCCACTCTTGAAACAATGGAAAAAATTGCCAGAGCGTTGGGGGTTAGCGTTTCAGATTTAACAAAGTAATTTTGTATTTTTAACAGAGGAAAGGAAAAATGTAACAAAATTTAATGGTATAATTAATATATAAAAGTATGAAGATTGAAGAAAAAAAAGTAGGTGTTGAAATTTTTTCAAGCAACACTAATAGTAACAAATATCAAATCCCCGATTATCAACGTCCTTATGTTTGGAGTGAAGAAAGAGTAGAGGAATTTTTTAATGACCTAATTAGTGAAGAAGCGATATCTTTATCGTTTTTGGGTTCATTTATCTTTCAAAAAAAAGGAGATGGTGTCTATGATATAGTTGATGGTCAGCAGAGGATGATTACGTTAGCAATACTCATAGCTGTTTTAAGGGATATTTCCAAAGAATTTTTGAGCAGTGGTAAATTGTCAGATATAGAAAAAGATCGTTTATCTAGTTTTGCTAGCAGCTTATCTGATCGTCTTACAGACAAGACCTCTTTTGGAGAAATTGAGGGTTATACTTTAAAAGTGTGGAGTAGCGATGAAGATTTTTTTAATAGTTTTATCTTAGAAGGAAGCACTACCCCCAAGCGTCCACTCAAAAAACTTTTGAGTCAGTTTAATGTATATAAAAACTACAACTTCTTATATGAACAAGTTAAAAATCTAATTACTCAATCAGAAGGTGCATTAGCAGCATTTAGAAAGATTAGTGACAGTATAGACAAATTGCGAGTCGTAACAATAGAAGTTGATTCTGATGAAGAAGCATACACAGCATTTGAAATAGTCAATGCGCGAGGTCAGGAGCTTGGTAATATGGATTTATTGAAAAATCTATTTTATAAAAATGCTAGTGCCAATGATGATCTTGAAAGCATGAAAGCAAAGTGGTCAGAAGTCATATCTAATATAGAAGATGTTTCAGCTGTGAAAGTTAATACGGAATCATTTCTTAAATATTTTTGGCATTCTTATTTTGGCGGAACGAAGTTTACAACATCAAAGAATCTCTATAGAAATTTCTCAAATTATATAAAACAAAATGGTTATAGTCCTGTCGCTGATGATCTGGTAGAAAATTCTAAAATTTTTCGTTCGTTTTTTGATTTAATTGATTATAATTGGACGGAGAAAAGAGATTATAATGCACAGATTTTAACATTTCTAAAAAACATTCGCAGTTTTGAGATCACGCAGTCTTATATTTTATTTATGTCTATTATAAGAAATAGTGTGGACCCGAAAAAGGTGCGAGATATTATAGGAGCAACAGAAAAGTTTCATTTTGCATACTCAGCGATTTCAAAAAAACAAGCTAATAAAGTTGAAAAATTATATGGTAAATTTGCGGAAGAGTTTCAAAATACTAGCTCAGAAGATACTCAGGCAATCGGTGATATTTATGCTAGATTTATTCAGAAACTGGAAGAATTATTTCCTGGAGAATCTGAGTTTATGGAGAATTTTATGGAGATAGATTACAGAAAACCGAAACACAGAAATATAATAAGATATGTATTTCAAAAAATTAACTTAGAAGACACGCAAAGTGCGACATCTTTTAACTTTGAAGAAAACTTAGCAAATCTTGAGCATATTGCTGCGCAATCTGGGGATGAAAATATTGAACTAGAGAGTATACACCAAATTGGGAATATTTTACCACTTTCAAAATATGTAAATTCTGCAGCTGGAAATGCGAGTATAAAAGATAAAGTTACGGAATACTACAAAAAGAATGATTCTATTCAATTAGTAAAAGAGGTTGTGGAAAAATTAGAAAGTAATAATTACCAATGGACAAAAAATGACATAACTCAAAGAACTGAATTGCTCGGTAAAAGAATTTATAAAATAACCAAGAAACTGGTTTAATAATATTGCTTATTTGTGCCAGTCGTCTATCTGACACAAACCGTTTTTCTTTCCGCACAAATACCACAAAACTTTAATCGGAGGCAACGAGCAAGCCACGAGAGCGCCGAGCAGGCATCGTGAACGAATGTGAACGGCCAATGCGAGGCGTTTCTCGTGAGCGAGCGGACTGACGATTTACCACGAACGTAGCGCCATAGTTCGCGAAGAAATGGAGAGATGGCGACAGAAAGATAAAAGAAAAATGATATAATACAAATTAGCCATTTTGGAATTTCTGAGCGAACCCGACCGACAAAACCATTTCCTTACCTTTCATTTCGCCTTTCGGCGGAGGGGTCTGGGGAGGAGCCGAACAAAAAATTGAAAGGAAATGGTTTTGGTCGGGCGGTCGCCGGAGCGAAGCGAGCGACAGGCGCGGTGGAAGCGGTTCGTGCGTTCCGTTAGGACGCACGAGATAAAAAGCACGCGAAGCGTTCCGCTTCCTATTCCGGATTTTCTTCAAAATATTAGCAAATATTTTCTTCGCTCGTCCGGTCATAAAAAGATAATTTCATCTCATTCATTATCTTTTATGACTCTCACTCCGCTTGAAAAAAAGTTCGGATTTCGTCCAAAAGGTACCGCAAATTGAAACTTCTCGCGCTGAAAGCGCGCTGTATTAAATATAAAGTTTTTAATTTCTAGAATAGTTTATTTTTTAAAAAAACCAAACTTGAAATTTTTATTATTTTTATTATAATTAAATTTATTCATTTTAGTTTTTAAAAACAAAACAAGGAGGAAACGATGACGATCATTAAAAATCACGAAATCAAAAAAGAAAAGTTCAAACTCGGGCGTCCGCCGGCGGGACATGTTTGTTCGGTTGTTCTGGAGGGGTTGGCAAAAGAAGGAAAAGAAATACCTCTTGAAGAATTTTTGGGAGCTTGGAATAAATTTTTGGAAGGAAATTGGTATGCCAGAGTTAAAAAAACAGAATTGGAAGAAGAAGTTTATTCCGTAGCCCTGGATATTTTAACTCATCTTTTAGTGTATCATTTTAAAATTTCCGCAAAAACTTATTATGAAA
>JALULG010000112.1 GCA_027040785.1 bacterium | reverse complement strand
GCCCTCTTCTTTTAATTCTTTAATCAATTTTTTTTGTCTAAGAGTTAATTTTTCCGGAACTTTTACTTTTATTTCCACGATAAAATCACCTTTGCCAAAACCTCTCAAATGAGAAATTCCTTTTCCTCTTAAACGGAATTTTTTCCCCGGTTGTGTGCCGGCCGGAATTTTTAATTTAAAAACGCCTGTCGGACTTTCAACTTCAACCTTATCGCCCAATATTGCTTGGGTAAGTTTAATTGTTCTGATCGTATATATATCATAACCATCTCTTTTATATTTTTCAGACGGCAAAATTTTTATATGAATATATAAATCACCGCTTTCACCGTTTTTAATTGCTTCCCCTTTACCCCGGTAACGTAAAGTCTCACCGTCATTGATTCCGGCCGGAATTTTTATAATCAATTCTTCCGCTTCCTTTATCACTCCTTTTCCATGACAAAATTCACAAGCTTTTTTAGGAATTTTACCACTTCCTTCGCATTTTGGACAAATACTCGCGGTCTTAATAGCCCCTAAAAAAGTTTGCCTAACGCTTTCAATTTGTCCTTTTCCATGACAAGAGGTGCAAGTTTCAAATCCTTCTTTTAAATCCGCGCCCGTTCCGTTACAATGAGAACATTCCGCGTCTCTTTTAATGGAAATTTTCTTTTCAGCTCCTTTAACCATCTCCTCAAAACTAATAGTTAAAGAAAATTCCAAATCCCTGCCTCTTTTTTTACGAGTGGTTCTTTGTCTGGCACCACCAAAAAAATCTGAAAAAATATCACCCAAGTCAAATTCAACTCCTCCTTGACCAAACCCCCCAAAATCACTAAAATCAAATCCTCCGTTAAAGCCGCCAAAACCATTTGCTCCGGCTTGAGCATTTTCAAAATTTTGACCAAATTGATCATATTGCCTTCTTTTTTCTTTATCAGATAAAACTTGATAGGCCTCATTTATTTCTTTAAATTTTGTTTCATCTCCTCCATCCTTATCGGGATGATATTTGTGGGCTAATTTTCTAAACGCTTTTTTAATTTCTTCTTGAGAAGCATTTTTGGAAACACCTAATATTTTATAATAATCTTTTGACATAATATATATTATTGTTTAAAACCGATTTCTTTATTTTTTTCCAACTCTTTCGTTTCCTCAATTTTTCCAAATTGTTTTTCGTATAATTCCAAATTTTTTTGCATTATGGCTAAAATTCTTTTAAAATGACCCGGAGTAGTTAAAATTTTAGCAACTGTTTTTCCGCTTGGAGGAAAAATGTTTCCAAAAATTAATCTAAATTCTTCTTTATTATGATCTACTTGCATAAAATTGGCATACTCTCCTCCGATTATATTATCGTTTATTCTGATTTGACTATTGGGAATATTTTGTTTTTCCGGTTGATTAGACATATTTTTTAATTTTTATTAAATCAATAAAATTAAATTTTACTTATTTTTCCGAGATACTGAAACAAGCTCAGCATGACATGGGGCGATTCAGAATTTCATGTCAGTTTAATATCATTCTAAACATTTCAGAATCTCATGTTAATTCCCCTGTCACCCTGAATTTATTTCAGGGTCTCGTGATTTTAAATTTTTACTTATTTTTCCGAAATACTGAAATAATACCGAAATAAATTCAGCATAATCTTCAATATAATATGGGGAAACTCAATATAAGACAATTAAAACATCTAACGGAATATATCTTCTATATCGTCATATTCTTGATGAAAAGTTTCAGAATTTTCTTTTTCTTTATCATCATCTTCAAAATAACTGACAACAGCATAAAATCTGCCTGTCAAATCATCTTGTCCGATTTCAATATCTTTTATTTTTACCCCCAAGGGAAGGCTGGAGATATCAATCCCCAGCTCTTCCAACTTTTCTTTTTTATCTTTTAAATATTGGTTCATTTTTTACTTATTATCTTTATTTTCGTCATCTTCTTTTTTGGATTCTTCAAATTCGCCTTCAATCGGTTCATCTTCTTTTTTATCTTCCCCGGATGTTTGTTCTCCGGCTTGATTATTTGAAGCGTTTTGTTCTTGTTTATACATTTCTGACCCGATTTTTTGAAGAACATTTGTCAAATCTTCACTGGCTTTTTTAATATCCTCAATATTATCTTTATCTTTAACTTCTTTTAATTTTTTGATTTTTTCCTCAACTTCCTTTTTAATATCCTCCTTTATTTTATCACCCAAATCTTTTAAAGTTTTTTCCGCTTGAAAAATCGTACTGTCAGCAATATTTCTGGTTTCAATAAGTTCTTTTTTCTTTTTATCTTCTTCTGAGTGGGCTTCCGCTTCTTTTTTCATTTTTTCAATTTCCTCTTTTGATAAGCCGGATGATGCCGTAATGGTAATGGATTGTTCTTTTCCGGTTGCTTTATCTTTTGCTTTTACATTTAAAATACCATTGGCATCAATATCAAAAGTAACTTCAATTTGAGGGACTCCTCTTGGTGCCGGCGGAATTCCAGACAATATAAATCTGCCCAAAGTTTTATTGTCGGCGGCCATTGGACGCTCTCCTTGAACAATATGAATTTCCACTGAATCTTGATTATCCGCAGCGGTTGAAAAAATCTGTGATTTAGAAGTCGGAATGGTTGTATTTCTTTTGATTAACGGAGTAGCTACTCCACCCAAAGTTTCAATACCCAAAGTTAACGGAGTAACATCCAATAATAATACATCCTTTACATCTCCTTGTAAAACACCGGCTTGAACGGCCGCTCCCAAAGCAACCACTTCATCGGGATTCATTGACATATTCGGTTTCTTTTTGAAAAATTTTTCCACCGTAGTTTGGACTAAAGGCATTCTGGTCATACCTCCGACCAAAATAACATTATCAATGTCATCAACGGTCAATTTGGCATCTTCTAATGATTTTTTACATGGTTCCAATGTTTTTTCCACTAAATCCCCGACGATTTCTTCTAATTTTGCTCGGGTCATTTTCATTACCAAATGTTTTGGTCCTGATTCATCTGTTGTGATAAATGGTTGATTAATTTCCGTTTCAGTGGTTGTTGAAAGTTCATGTTTGGCTTTTTCAGCGGATTCTTTCAATCTTTGTAAAGCTAAATCGTCTTTACTTAAATCAATACCGTGTTCTTTTTTAAACTCATCAATAATCCAATTGATAATTCTTTGATCAAAATCATCACCACCAAGATGAGTATCGCCGTTAGTTGCTTTTACTTCTACGGTATCATCTCCAACTTCCAAAACCGAAACATCAAAAGTTCCGCCACCCAAATCATAAACAACGATTTTTTCTCCCTTATTTTTCTCAAAACCATAAGCCAAAGCGGCGGCTGTCGGTTCGTTGATTATTCTTTTAACCGTTAAACCGGCAATTTCTCCGGCATCTTTTGTCGCTTGTCTTTGAGAATCGTTAAAATAAGCCGGCACGGTAATAACAGCTTCCGTTATTTTTTCGCCCAGTTTTTCTTCCGCATCAGCTTTTAATTTTTGCAAAATCATAGCGGAAATTTCTTGAGGAGTGTATTCTTTATCGCCCATTTTCACTTTCACTCCTTCCCCCGCTTTAACGATTTTATAAGGCATTAATTTGATATCCCTTTGAACTTCTTCATCATCAAAGTGTCTTCCGATCAACCTTTTAACTGAAAAAATGGTATTTTCCGGATTTGTTACCGCTTGACGTTTAGCCGGTAAACCAACCAAACGTTCACCGGTTTTTGAAATAGCCACTATTGACGGGGTTGTTCTTTTACCTTCTTTATTTTCTAAAATTCTCGGTTTTCCACCTTCAACAATTGCCATAGCGGAGTTAGTGGTACCAAGATCAATTCCTAAAATTTTTCCCATATTTTTGTTATTTATTTGATTGTTTTATTTCTAATAAAACAATCAAATGTTAATTAATTTATTAAATTTCCAAAGGTTGACCTTTGTCAATTATGACAAAAAATCAACCTTTGGATTGGTATTAAACCAATCCAAAATATTTATTTTTTTGCTTTAACTTTAATAGTTTTAGGTTTAGCTTCCGGCGCTTTCGGAATAGTGATTTTTAATATTCCGTTTTCATATTGGGCCTCAGCTTTATCACCCAAAACATGAGTTGGTAAAGCAATATTTCTGTAAAAAGATCCTGTTCTTACTTCTTTACGATAATAATCTTTTTCTTCAACTTCTTTTTTTTGCTCGCTTTGACCTTTAATCGTTAAGACGTCGTTTTCAATTGAAACATCAACTTTTTCAGGATCAATTCCCGGCAAAGGAGTTTCAACTATCACGTTATCTTTATTTTGATATAAATCAATTGCCGGAACAAAACTTTTATTTCCGGAGACCATTGCCGGTAAATCGGTAAAAACTTTATCCAAATCTTCCCAATCTTCAAACCAAGGATGTTTGATTAGTTTCATATATTTGACGTTTACTTACATAAATATGTCATCTTTATAAAATGAACATATCCTGCAAGCAAACGGGTTATTTTAATTAATTATCACTTTTAACCACCACTTTTGCCGGAATAATCACTTTTTCATGCATTTTGTATCCCGGGCGGACCTCTTTAATAATCTCACCTTCTTTAAATTTCTTTTTCTCTTCTTCACTTAAATTATTATCCTTAACGGCTTCGTGCAAATTATGATCAAATTTTTTCCCCACTGTTTCAATTTCTTCCACGCCTTGTGATTTTAATACATCTAACAATTGTTTTTGAATATACATTATTCCTTCAACCCAAGGACTTTTTCTTTCTTTTTCCGGAATATGTTTGGTTGAAATTTTAAAATTATCCAAAACAGGTAATATTTCCGTAATCAAATTTGAATTTGCGAAACTTATCCATTCTTGTTTTTGTTTTTCCATTTCTTTTTTTAGATTTTCATAATCTGCCAAAGCTCTTAAATACTTTCCTTGATAATCCTCTTCTTTTTTTAAATCTAATATTTTTTTTATGCTTTCATAAACTTTTGGAGCAAATTTTTCTTTTTTCTTCTTTAACCAATCCTCCACTTTGAGCCATTTATAATCACTATGTTCATCATTTAATTTTAAATTTAATACTTCATCGGTTTTCCCCAAGTAATCTATAAAAATTAAATGTTTATCCTTATTTTGATAACTTTTACCCAAATCAGTCGCTTCGCTTACTCCTAAAAATTTTAAATCTTTAATTTTTAAACCGGTTTCTTCTTTGATTTCTCTTTCTAAAGCTTTTTTAAGTTTTTCTCCATATTCAACCTTTCCGCCAACACAAACATATTTATTGTGCCATTTTTTTCCTTTTAGTAAAAGTAATTCATTGTTATTATTTAAAATAAAAGCTCCGACAATTACTTTTGGATATTTTTTTTCAGTCATAAAGTTAATGAATATTAAATAATTTTTTGTAAATATTTTAAAACCGCCGCGTTATTTTCATAATCCATTCGCATTGGCCCCAAAAGTGAAACCAATATATTTCTATTTAATTTTGTGGCGATAATTGAACACTCTTTGCTAAAAGGATTTTCACTGCCTATTAAAAATTTTATTTCTTTATCAATTTTTTGATACAAAATATCTATTACTTCATCTAAAGAATCAACCACTTCGGAGATACTGCAAACCAATTCATATTTTCTAAATTCCGGTTGAGAAAAAAGATGAGAAATTCCCGTATAATAAACATTATTTTGTGAAAAACCAACCACAATGGAAGAATGAGTGATATTTGCCGTTATTTTAGCCAATTCTTTAATTTTTTGTTCAAAATTATTTTTGGTATAACTTAATTTTTTTTTCAATTCATTTTCGTGTTTTTGAGATATTTTTTTTTCTTGAAAAAAATTATTCAACCAAAATTTATAGCCCTTTTCGGTTGGAACTCTTCCGGCCGATGTGTATGGTTGATATAAAAACCCTTCTTTTTCCAATTCCATTAAATCGTTTCTGATAGTAGCCGGGGAAACTTTTTCTTTGCTTTTTTGAGCTAACAAATTTGACCCGACCGGTTGAGCGGTTTTTATATAATTTCTAACAGTGTAGTCTAAAAATTTTATTTGTCTTTCTTTCATATTTTTTTTATTAGCACTCTATAATATTGAGTGCTAATTCTATTATAAAACTTTTTTTAAACTTGTCAAGAGCTGTAATTTTTCTTTTTTCTTGCTCAAAAAACTTATTTTTGTTATAATAAAATTATCATAAATATAAGATTTATCTTTTTAATAATAAACGGTTTTCTATGAAAAAAACTTTTATCATATTTTTATTATTATTTTTAATTTTTTTACCTTTTAAAGAAATATTTGCCTTGGAGTTTGACCCGAATTACATAATTTCCGATGAAGAAATGAACGATTATCAATCAATGACACTCCAAGACATTAAAGATTTTTTAGCTAATCATCACAGTTTTTTATTACATTATAAATGTCGAGACAAAAACAATATTTTAAGAGAAGCTCCGGAAATTATTTACACCTTATCTCAAAAAAATAAAATCAATCCGAAGTTTATGTTGGTTCTTTTACAAAAAGAACAAAGCTTAATAGAAGATCCTCACCCCTCTGAAGGACAATTAAATGCCGCCACCGGATATGGTTGCCCTGATAATTCCGGATGCAATCCCAGATGGAAAGGTTTTTACAGGCAAGTAAACAGCGCTTACCTGCAATTCAGATCCTATTTAGACGAAAATTATTTATATAGATACAAAAAAAATAACACTTATATTTTTAATCGCTATCACACAAAGACAAAAACAATTGATATAGTTACCCCCTTGAATAACGCTACAGCGGCATTATATAATTATACTCCTCATGTTTATTACGGGAATTATAATTTTTGGAAAATATGGAATAAGTATTTTCCTAAAAAATATACCTATTATCCCGACGGAACTTTATTAAGAGAAAAAGGAACAACCGATATTTACTTGATTGATAATAATAAAAAACGTTTATTTAAGTCAAAATCCGCCTTTTTATCAAGATATTCTTTTGATAAAGTAATAGATGTTAATAAAAATATTTTAGATGCATATAAAAACGGAAAACCGATTAAATACGCAAATTATTCTTTATTGCAAACCCCTGATAAAACTATTTATTTGCTTGTAGATAATAAAATCAGAAAAATCAGTTCAAACAAAGTTTTTAAAAAAATCGGTTTTAATAAAAATGAGATTATAAAAGTGGAAAAAGAAGAAATAAAAGATTATAATATAGGTAATCCCATTACCGAAACAGATATTTATCCTCGAGGAGCTTTGCTACAAGATATAAAAACCGGCGGAGTATTTTTTGTTAAAGATGGAATTAAGTATCCAATTTGGCATAAAATTATTATGGAAATAAATTTTCCAAACAAAAAAATCATAAAAGCCACCCCCAAAGAATTGGCTAAATATAAAAAAGGAGCGCCGGTTAAATTAAAAGACGGGGAATTGATTAAGTCTGTTTTAGACCCAAGAGTATTCGTTATTTCAAACGGTAAAAAAAGACCGATTGCCAATGAAGAAACTTTTAACGAATTAGGTTATAGATGGAGTGATATCCTTACCGTTAACGGACGAATATTGGAAATTCATCCTACCGGAAAAATGATTGATACCACTCTTGAAGATAAAAATATTACCACCGCAACCATAAAATAAATTTAAAAATATGTTAATATTCGCTGCCATAAGTCCTCATCCTCCGGTTCTTATTCCAAACATTGGAAAAAATAATTTAAATGAAATTACCAAAACAAAAAATTCCTTGGAATATTTAAACGAGGAATTGTACAGTTTAAAACCGGATACGATAATAATTATTTCCCCTCACGGAATTATTCAGGAAGATATTTTTACGGTTCAGGTTAATGATAAATATTATGGTGATTTTCAATCTTTTGGAGATTTTGAAACCAAATTTGAATTTAAATCAGATATCAGTTTTATCAATAAGATCAAAATAAGAGCTGAAAAAAAGAACTTACCAATCCAATTGATACATAAAACTTCTTTGGATCACGGAGCTTTGGTTCCTTTATATTATTTAACAAAAAATATTCCGGATGTAAAAATAGTTCCAATTTCTTTTTCAATGCTTGACTATCAAGATCATTTTGAATTCGGCAGATATCTAAAAAAAACAATCGGCAGAAGCAATAAAAGAATTGCTTTAATCGCTTCCGGAGACCTATCTCACGCTTTAACGGAAAATGCGCCGGCTCCGTATTCTCCAAAGGGTGAAATTTTTGACAAAAAGATAATTCAAATATTGGAAAAAAAAGATTATGGAAAATTATTGACAATGGATGAAAATCTGATTAAAGAAGCTAAGGAATGCGGTTTAAGATCTTTTACGATTTTATCGGGGGTCTTAAACGAAATAGAACACGAAGCGAAACTTTTATCTTACGAAAATCCTTTGGGTGTCGGTTATTTGGTTATGAATTTTAAATTAATTTAAATATAAAAAAATAATAAAACAATAAAATGTTGCTTTGGCAACATTTTTTAAATATTTTATGAATGAAAAATTAAAAAATATTTTAAAAAAATTCAGCAAAGAAGAAATCGAAAAAAATAAAAAAAAGAGAGGGCCAAAAACACCTCATCAATTTTTAGCGGTTGAAATTGCCGAATCTTTCAATGTTATTAAAAACAGACGTGATGTCGCCATCTTAATGAATTTATGCAAAAAATATCCGGAAAATTTTATTAGAAGAGCTTGGGCGATTGTTAAGGAAAAAGATATTGCTCAAAAAATGCCTTATTTTTTAACCGTAATCAAAAATATGAACAAAGAAGAGGAGGAAAGAAAATTAAAAGAATTAAAAATAATTTTTATCGGGACTTCTGAATTTGCCGTTCCGGCATTAAAAAAATTAAAAGAAAAAAAATTTAAGATAATCCTTGTTATCACTCAACCGGATAAAAAAGTGGGAAGAAAAAGAGTGCTCACTCCTTCTCCGATAAAAAAAATTGCTTTAAAATCTAAAATTCCCTGTTTAGATCCGATTAAAATAAATGAAATTAAAAATGAGATTAAAAAAAACAAGCCGGATATGATAATAACCGCTTCTTATGGACAAATTATTCCAAAAGAAATTTTGAAAATTCCCAAATACGGTTCTTTGAATATTCATCCGTCATTATTACCGAAATATCGCGGACCATCTCCAATCCAAAACGCTATCTTAAATGGAGATAAAACAACCGGCGTTTCCATAATATTGATGGACGAAAAAATGGATCATGGTCCGATTGTTAAACAAAAAAAATTCAAAATCAATAATAACGAAGACTATCCGAAATTAAGCGAAAAGTTATCTGATTTAGGAGCGGAATTGTTAATAAAAATAATTCCCGATTACCTAAAAGGAAAATTAAAACCAAAAGAACAAAATAACCAAAAAGCCACTTATACAAAAATTATCACTAAAAACGACGGAAAAATAAATTGGAATGACAAAGCGAAAAATATTCAAAATAAAATATTGGCTTACTCCGGTTGGCCGGGAACTTGGTCTTTATTGGAAGATAAGAAAAAAATTAAAATTTTAAAATCTTCAATATTGGAA
>JALULG010000111.1 GCA_027040785.1 bacterium | reverse complement strand
GAAAAAAAGAAATAACAATTCATAAAAAAAACGAGATAGTAAGAGGAGGAGATAGACTAAGTCTAATGGGTAAAAGAGCTTTAAACGCTGTTTATTTTGCAATTCAAAAATATAACTTTTACGATGTTTATAAATTTAAAATGAGATTTTCTACACTTAGGGAATTAATGGGACTAAATGAAAATAATGACTATGTGGAGAGAATGAAAGAAGGTTTAACAGAACTTATGGAAACTATTGAGCTAAACAACTGGACTAACCCACTTGATGGCGTAACTTATAGCTGGTATGCAACAAGATTTTTAAATGAAGTTAATTTTAAAAAAGAGAATGAGGAATGGTATGCAATAATAGAACCAAATAAAACAATCACGGGACTAATGAAACAAAAACTAAATTTTACAGAAGTTTCATTAATCCCAGTTATAAATAAACTACGCACCAAATACGCGATGAAATTATACGAATTTTTTAAAAGTTTTGAAAGGTTTAGATATATAGACTTGCCACAAGATTATTTATTACGCATACTTGGAATAGACCCGACAAGCACATATAAGCATTATTCTAAATTTTTAGAATTACTCCAACGCCAAGTAAAAGAACTAAACAAAAAAACAGATTTAGAACAATTAAAACTCGTAGAACCGACAAAAGAATTAAAAAAAGAAAAGATTTATCGTTTTATTATTAATCCAAAAAATAAAAGAGTTTTAACCGACCGAAAGAAAATAGAAGAGATGACAAAAAGTCTTTTCAAAAGATTTTAATTATTATTAATAAAATATATATAAGGGAATTTTTGCTGTCCTACTCCCAAGTAGGACACCCAATAGGACACCTAGTAGGACAGTGGTAGGACAGTGGTAGGACAGTGGTAGAATACTAAGAAATTAAATTTTTTACTTTTAGTTTTCTTGCAGGAGATGCAAGGTCTATTGAAAAAGTAGAGAAAATCCCTAAATTTAGGGATAATGGAAAAATTTTTTCCTTCTATTAAGCCCATAGAGAAACGAACTCACTTGTCCTGGTATATTAGTATTCAAAGTTTTTGGGAAATATATCGCAAAAAAAATCAAAAGTCACCTTAACATAATCTACATTCCCGAGATTTAGGGGTTTTATCAAAAAAATCCTTTTCAAATTGTTTCATTTTGATATTTCAAATCGTTTCAGTTTGAAATAGCTTTATTTCATATTGACAAATCAGTTTGAAATATTGTAAAATGTTACATCAGTTTGAAAGGGGCAATTATGGAAATTGAAGTTTTTGGATACAAAATAAGCATAGAAAAAAAAGCACTTAAAGACAAAAGCACGGGAGAAATGCCGAACGACTTACGCTGGGCGTTGGAAGTTTTAGAGAAATACGGCAAAAAGATACCTGCAAGTGCCAAAAAGGTTGAAAGTGCAAAAAGAGCGTCCAGGATAAAAGCCGACAGAACCAAAGAAAAAGTTATAAACGCTGTAAATCTCTTACGCTTACAAGGAGAAGATATTACGCCTTACAGAGTAGCTAAAACGGCTGGCATAAGTTACAACACCGCCAAAAAATATCTAAATTCCTGAATACTGACATACCAGGGCGATTGATTTCGTTCGTTACAGAGCTTCTATGAAGGAAAAAATTTTTCCATTATCCCTAAATTTAGGGATTTTCTCTACTTTTTGAATAGACCTTGCATCTCCTGCAAGAAAACTAAAAGTTATAAACCGAAAACGGAATAATTAAAAAAAATCAAAATTAAGCGATTAAAGCCGTTTTAAGAACTTTTTTTGCTTTTATAAGCAAATATACCCAAAAAGGTAAAAAAACGCCACAGAACGCACGGGAGGCACTAAAAAAGCCTATATTTAAAATTTTTTTTCTTATTCAAAAACCTTTTGTAAAAAATAGACAAAAAAAAGAAACTTAAATCAAAACGATTGGAACAAAATCAAAAAGCTATCTTAAAAAAGCATTTTAAAGGGATTAGAGAGAGAAAAAGTTATTCCAAAGGGTAAATATATCCAAAAGCAAAAAAATGTCTCACATTCCCTTAGAAGAGATATTTAAAAATAAACTTAAACGAAAAATAAAATCTAAAATCAGGAACGATTGGAAAAGAGATATATTTTTTAATCATTGTCCAGGAGTGATAACGACTGGTTCACCTTCTTTATATTTTTTCTCAAATGTTAGTCCAGGAGCGTTAGCGACTGGCTCACCTTTTGCATATTCAAAAAAGGTTAAAAAAAAGCCGAAATTTGCTCCAAAAAAGATACTTAAAGAGTTAAAGATTCTTAATAAAAATATTCTCTTAATTTCTCTTAATTTCTCTTAACCTCTCTTAACCCCCCCTTGCAAACCCCCGAAAATTCATTGTTTCAAGCAAAATTTTTGGTCATTTTTAGGGTATAAACTGGTCATTTTTAGGGTATAAACTGGTCATTTTTAGGGTATAAACTGGTCATTTTTAGGGTATAAACTGGTTTAATTGCTAAATTATCCCAATTTATGCTATAATTCTAAAAAAAAGGAGTAAAAAAATGAGAAAAAAAGAAATAACAATTCATAAAGCCAACGAGCTAACAAGAGGGGGAGATTTTTTATCTATACACGCTAAAAGAGCATTAAACGCTATTTATTACCTGGTGCAGACAAATGTAAATAACGGCAATATGCAAGTGATTGAAAAATTAGATTATATCCCGATTGAGTTTCCATACTTGCGTAAAATGTTAGGATTAGAAAAAGTTGAAAGTTATATAAAAGAAATTGAAGACGCATTAACAGAGCTTCAAAAAGCCACATTGGAGCTAAACAATTTCAGAAATCCAAAAGATAATGAAGTATATCCCTGGTATTCTCTTACTTTTTTATCTGATGCATATTGGAAATTAGACGAAAAAAGCGGGAAAAAGGTCGCTTATATAGAATTACCAAAATTGATGAAATATCTGATGATACACACCAATGACGCCAACTTCACCAAATTAGACCTTATTCCCACGATAAATAAACTACGCACAAAATACGCAATAAAATTATACGAATTTTTCAAAAGTTTTGAAAGGTTTAGATA